>NZ_CP135922.1:6600000-6900000 GCF_032399705.1 Paenibacillus sp. BIC5C1 | reverse complement strand
AACGCTGGTACAACGAAAGTTCTGGCGCTATGAGAGGAAGATGCAGAATGAGTCCATTTACACTGGAGAATAAACGTGTCGTGATTATCGGAGGAAGCTCTGGAATTGGACTTGCAACAGCTGTGCAGGCTGCTGAGGCTGGCGCACATGTGGTTATCGCGGGACGATCGGAGACCAGGCTAGAGGAAGCGAGGAAGCAGATTGCTCATGTCGGAGGCAAAGATAAGATTGGCGAGGTGTCCATCGAAGTTTATGTGTTGGATAACCAGGATGAACAGCAAATCGAACAATTTTTCAATCAGGTTGGCGCATTCGATCACCTGTTCACCCCTGGAGCTGCATACACTCGTGGTCCGTTAACTTCAGATCGGGAGACGGCCGAAAGCTGCTTCAAGGGCAAGTTCTGGCCTCAATATTTTGCTGCCAAATATGCTGCTGCATATCTATCGGATTCGGGTTCGATCACGTTAATGTCGGGCGGATTCAGTCAGCGCCCGCTGGATGGCGGTGCCTCTTACGCTGCATGTAACGGGGCAATTGAAAGTCTGGGAAAAGCACTTGCAGTGGAGCTGGCGCCTGTTCGTGTGAATGTCGTATCCCCCGGAACCATCTGGCGAGAGGGGCAGGAGGGTACACCTCGCGGCGAACATTTCAAAGACTATGAGAAGCTGTCTGTGCTCAAGCGTGTGGGCTACAATGAGGAGATTGCGCATACGGTTACGTATCTCATGACAAATACATTTACGACAGGAAGCACATTGTTTGTGGATGGTGGATATACGATGATTTGATGCGCCTACTTGTTTGTTGTGCAAGGAGCGGTGTATGTGTACAGGGGCTTGAGAACCCTCTTAAATTTATGAAATTTAGGACTCTATAATTAAATGCAGAAATAAAAATGATGAATAATGACGAAAAATATTTGAAATCCGGCCTGTTTTTCACCTACTGGCCGGATTTTTTTCCGTTTATTGGAGTGAATGTTCAGAATCCGTTCAGAGTTGCGTACTACACTAGACCTAGATTGATAGGCGATTAGACATGAAGCCTAAAAAACATGAGACAAGGAGGACAACGTTAAATGTATTACAAGAAGCTTATAAGTTGTTTATTAGCTGTGGTTTTGATATTACAGGTAGTTAGTGTGGGAGGGGTTGCAAGTGCGGGTCCAGCTCCTACCCTCTTTCAGCAGCTAAATATGGAGAGAGAGTCGTATATTGAATCAGATGCAGAGGTTACAATGGCTAATGTTCAAAATTTACTTGAACAACAAAATTTGTTTCCACTACCGGAAGATTATGTAGCATTCAATGATATTCAAAAATATGAAATTGCCAGAGGTATGGTGATGCTGCTTCCACTCGAATTCTCATATGAGAACGACAATCAAATCAAGTACGTATTTGATTTAGTGTACCAACTCATCAAACTTCCAAAGCAGATTGAGACGAGCACATTGCAGGAAAACATCACTCTAGTTTATAGCCTGCTAGCAGAATGGTATACCTATTTCCCAAATGTAGGAAAAACTGAGTGGGTACAAGCTGGAAATGATTATACAAGTTTAACGGGTGCAGATCTGAAAATGTTTGTGAGTGACATATTGTTTTATAATATTACATTTAAAGACTTTTCTTTTCCAACGTACTTTAATAGTCAGCTCGAATTTATGGTCTCAAAAATATCTGGTTATAGAGAAATAAATAAAGCAATAGATACATTAAGTATGGGAGAATCACTTGATAAACTTTATGAAATTTACGGATTTATTCAGCCACATATAGATTTCAAGCAAAATCCTGATATTCAACCTTTTGTTTTTGATATGGAGAAAATGTCCACAATTGAAAATGATACAACCAAGAAATCTGAACTGGCTCAATGGATGATTGATCACAAGCCGCAAAACGGTTATGAAACGGTATCGGAAGTTCAGGCAGCCTTTGATGCGTTCTTTGAACCGGATAGTGAAGCTCTATTAAGCCAATTGAACGATTATAAGAAAAGAAATCAGCAAGGAGAGAACGCCAACTTTATCCCGGCAGTGTTGGAGTTGCTTCGTCATAAGCAATTGGTAGCTGAGCCTGATTTCAACATGTTGTCTGAGGATGATCAGTTTGACATCGCAGTATACATGCTGCTGTATGCAAGTCCACCGACATCTGATGGGTTTGAAAATAAGGAACAAGTTCAATATTTGGTACAGTTGGCTCTACAGACTTTAGAACTTCCTCGCAAAATTGGAGGAGCAGACTCCAGAGAAATCCTTGATGAATTTTTCAATAAACAAGACCAGCGAATTCAATATTTCAATGATATGGAAGCTAATGATCCATACTATGAGCACATTCGCTTTTATTTCAATTCCTCCGCAGTTGAAAGACGTATGACCGCATTTATATATGAGCGTAAACTCACAAGAAACCTTAAGATCTCGGATATACTGGATTACACAGAATCAGCTCTGGACGATACCCCTTATATAAATAAGGTAGAAACATCAGAAGACATGTTGGAAGTGTTGCAAAAGATGTTTGACATTCAGTCAGATATTGAGTCGTATAACTCCAATGACCCGGAAACTCCACTTGGAAGCTTCCCTTTGAATATCAGTAAATGGAATAACTTGACACCAGAAGAGCAGGAACAGTTGGCTGATCATATGCTTACTGAAAGACCGACTAATGGATATGCAAGTTTTGAATCCATTCAGACTACATTTAACGAATTTTTCCCTGGTAATGAAATTGATGCGTTGGCTGCTGTAAATGCTGCAAAGAGTAGCAACGATATTGATGGTATGATTCTGGCCGTGGAAAATCCTGATCTGGAAATTAATTTACCGAATGGATACTATGAATCCTTGCAAGTTAAGAAATTCATTGCTGGTTTCCTGATTGATTATGTGAAGAACGATTATAGAAATAAAGATCAGGTTCAATATATGATTGAACTCGCTGTTCTGGCACAATCCATCTGGGGGCAGAAGGAATTCGACGTTCTTAAAAACAAACTGGATTTATTTGCACAAAAGTTGGTGGATGGACCCGATTATTTTAATGACCAACAAACATATGTGCTGCGCAGCCTGGGGCAACAACATTTGGACCGTAGCCAAGTAGATAAAGGTGTTTTTGCTTATAAATACTTGCATCAGGTGGCTTTTGAAAGGTTGGAAGGAGAATTTAAAGGGAATATTGTTAATCCGGAGATTGTACTGAGTCTCTTTTCTATGCATTTGGAATCCTTTGAGAATGCTACTTCTATTCCGCTAATGGATGAGTGGCTTGATCATGCCATGAACGAATGGATTGCAGGGGAAGCATTCTTCGATAACTATAAATTTAGACGCACAGGTGCCCTTGATTTGTCCAAAAGAGCTGAACTCAGCACGGAAGGCCGAAAAGAACTGGCCGAATGGGTGCTTAATGAACAAGACCGCTACGAGGATGTTGGGAATCTACAGTATGTCTTCAACCGATTCTTTACGGCTCCTAATGTAACGGGAAATGATATCACCAACACCATAACGGGCTTGAATGACACGATGGAGATTTCCCTCAATGGCAAACAGACCTGGATTGATGTTGCTTCTATTCAGAAATTTGATTTTAGTGGTGACAAAACGGTATGGGTTCGTTACAAAGCCATCAGTGACTTATTGCCAGGACGTGCGGTGAAGATTGTCTTCACGGCAAATGGCGATAGCAATAACGGCAATGGTTCGACCAACCCTGGCTCAAGCACAGGTGATGGATCGTCAGTGACTACACCTGCAACGACTACACCGACGACCAAGCAGGAACAAATCGTCGTGGACGTGAACGGAGCGAATGGCACCAACCTTACTAAAACGCCAATTACACGTACAACCGAGGCAGACGGCACGATCAAGGACCTCGTGAAAATGTCTGAGGCGATTGCTAAGGAATCGGTGGAAAAAGCGAAGCAATTGAACATGAACACGGCACGCATTGTCATCCCTGACGCCAAAGATGCTGTGTCTGAGACACGCATTGAACTGCCAAAAGCAGCGGTGAAACAGCTGAATGATGGTGGGCTTAATCTTGAGATTTCCACAGAGAACGCTATTATCTCGGTTCCAACGAAGTCGATTGCCGGATTTGACCAAGATCTGTACTTCCGCGTCGTTCCGTTGAAAAAGGAATCCGAGCGTAAGGATGTGGAAGAGCGTGCGAAGAAAGAGCGATTGATTCAACAGATTACTCCAAATTCAAACGTGAAAGTACTGGCTCGTCCAGTAGAAATCGAAACAAATATGCAAAGCCATGAAGTAACACTGACATTGCCGCTGCGCGACAGTCTGCCAACTGACCCTGCTGCCCGCCAACAAGCTTTGGACAACCTGGCTGTGTACATTGAACACAGTGACGGTACGAAAGAGTTGATTCAAGGCAAACTGGTGAGTCTCAGCGATTCCAGTGAAGGTATCGAATTTACAGTTAACAAATTCAGCACGTTCACGCTCGTTGTGGTGGATGGACTGAAAGCTTCCAAAGGCTCGCACAACCCGTATATCAACGGATTTGGTGCTGATTTCCGCCCGGATGCATTCGTAACCCGTGCGCAAATGGCAGCAATGCTGGCTCGTAATCTGTCTGATGATGCGGGAACTGCATCTGCGAACGTTGTAAACTACGCCGATGTATCTGCAACCCATTGGGCAGCGAGTGATATTGAAAAAGCGCAATCCGCAGGTATCATGAACGGTATGAACGCCACTCAATTTGCGCCAGAGGGTTCAATTACACGTGCACAAATGGCGACCATTGCGTACCGCTGGATGCAGCAACAAAGCGCAGATGCAACAAGCAGCACATCGCAAGCAACGGATGGTGCTGGATTCACAGATGTGTCTGCTAACCTTTGGGCTTCCGATGCGATTGCCTACGTACAATCGGCTGGCCTGATGACAGGGTATAACGATGGTACATTTAAACCGGACAGCAAACTGACCCGCGCTGAAGCGGTGAAAGTATTAAACGTACTGTTCAAACGGACGCCGGTAACAGGTGTAACTACGCCATCTTTTACAGACGTACCTGCAACACACTGGGCTTATGCAGACATTGAGGCTGCGGCACAGAAATAAGATAACCATATTTATAAAAGGGGAGCCCCAACCATGAAAGAATGGTGGGGCTCCTCTTTTAATTATTGAAAGCCAGTACAAGTCCTGCAACCATCGGCGTTGTTGAGCTGACTTTTTTTAGTTTAACGGACGGAGTGAATGCTATTCATAATAAAGCGTATATGATTCCTTAGCGTGTTTAATCACTTTCATGTGGGGCATCTTTGTAAAAAACACCATCCCGCAGTTGGTCTACAAATCCCTGCAACCAATCATAATACTGCCCGGCATGCTGAAGTTTATGCAAATCTCGCAATGCGTCTTCCCGTTCTTCCGGAGGAGTTGTTCTGGCAAGAATAATCTCCGATAACTGCGGAATCACCTCCCGAAGGCTTTCCTGCATCACGTCGATTTCCCGTTGAAGCTTGGCCCCGAAGAAGTTTTGAAACGTACGGAAAAAGTTGGTTTCCGCCAGATATTGATCCTGGCGTTCCCGCTTTTCCTCCAATTTATAGATCATCTGAGATTCGGTAAGCGAACGTACAGCATAACTCATATTACTTTTGCTCATGTTCATGGACGTTTTCATCTCTTCCAGCGTCATCGGGCGATCCTCAAAATACATAATGCCATACAGTTGACCAAATGAATGATTGACTCCATACAGATCCATGGTATTGGCAATGGCGTCAATGACTTTCTCCCTCAGCTCGGGCCGATAGGACAACGACGAATGGTTCTGGTCCTCGGCAGCTTCTTTTCCCACAATCTCACCTCTAGTATATGGATGGGACTCCCTGTTTCCTTTTCATATTTTACATGACCTCGCGTTATTTTAACATAACCCGGAATTAGTTTTTTCAAATGTATTATACAATCATTTTTGTACAGAAGAGATTAAAGGGAGTTTTAAGGCGTGATTTTTAGAGAAATTAAATAAAATTTGGACGATTAGGAGTGTGCAAATTGCGTGTGAAATTATGGAGGGAGACAGAAGCGGTTCTCTTCACCCTTCCTGCCCTTATCCCATTACTCATTTTCTGGCTTGGGCCTTTGGGATACATTGTATATCTGAGTTTTACGGATTGGGACTTCATGAGTCCTGACAAATTATTCGTCGGTTTGGATAACTACAGCTATCTGCTAACCAATTCTGAATTTTACCGTTCATTAAAAGTTACGCTGTTGTTCGGTCTTGGAAGTGTAGTGCCCACGATTGTGGGTGGATTGGCGCTGGCCATGCTCATGAACAGCAAGATTAAGTCCTCCGGCCTGTTCCGGACGCTGCTGTTCTCCCCTTGGGTGACCCCGACTGTCGCAGTCTCCATTGCGTGGTCCTGGATTTTCGAACCTGAAGTGGGGCTGGCCAACCTGTTGCTTGGCTGGGTCGGCATATCCCCGATAGGCTGGCTGAAAGATCAGAACTGGGCATTGGTAGCTGTGCTCATCGTCACGCTGTGGAAATCAATTGGCTGGTCCATGGTATTCTACCTGGTCGCATTGCGTAACCTGCCATCCGATCTGCTTGAAGCGGCATCGATTGATGGGGCAGGCAGCTGGGACAAGTTCCGAAGCATTACACTGCCGTTGATTTCACCCACCACGTTTTTCCTGTCCATCATCCTGACGATCCAGTCGCTGCAGGCTTATGACCAGATCAACGTGATGACGCAAGGAGGACCAGCTGGATCAACAAGAACACTTCTTTACATGTATTATCAATCTGCATTTGAGTCCTTCAATGTGGGCGAGGCTTCCTCCATCGCCGTCGTTATTATTCTGATCTGCGTTCTGCTGTCAGGAGTATCCTTCCTGCTCGGCCGACGCCTGGTGCATTACTAATGAACATGACCACTTTAACCAACCAAACTAGAAAAGATAATAGTCGTGAAGAAGTGCAGAAACGGAAGGTCCCTCGTACGGGAAAAGGATTTGCTACCGCACTTCGCTATCTGCTGCTTGCGCTGGTGAGTCTGACGATGGCATTTCCGTTCTACTGGATGGTCATTAGCGGTTTCAAAACCAATGACGAGATCTGGCAGTTCCCGCCAACCTTCTGGCCCGAAACGTTCCGTTGGAACAATTATGTGGATGCGTGGCAAGCTGCTCCATTTGCCCGTTACATTCTGAATAGTACAGGGGTAGCGGCTGCGATCTGTCTGATTCAGGTCATTAACTCCAGCATGATGGCCTATGCACTCACCCATATGCGCTTTCGTATAAAAGGGGTACTCACCGGACTGATTCTGGTAGGCTACATGATTCCGAGTACCGCCGTTTATTTGCCCAGTTATTTGGTGCTCAGCGAACTTAAATTACTGGACTCCTATACCGGACTGATTGTGTCCAACTGTGTCAGTGTGTTCTCCATTTTCCTGATCCGTCAGGCATTTATGCAGGTGTCTCACGAACTGGTGGAAGCTGGACAATTGGATGGGGCGTCGCACTTCCGCATTCTGTGGACCATTATGACGCCGCTGGTTCGCTCGTCGTTTGCCGTGATGGTGTTGATTACGTTCATTGACCAGTACAACAACTATTTCTGGCCGATGCTCATTACCAAAGACCCGAATCTGCAATTGGTATCCGCAGGTCTGCGCAGCTTTTTCGTGGAGGGTGGAGCCTACGGTCTGGCATGGCCGCAGATCATGGCTGCCAGTGCCTTTACCATCGCACCGCTGCTGATCCTTTTCCTGTTTACCCAGAAAACGATCATGCAGAGTGTGAATATTACTGCCGGCGTGAACAAGAACTGATTTTCACAACATACTTTATATAGGAGGAATCAAAATGAAATTGAGTCAAGCGAGTATGAAATGGCGGAACAAATTAAAGCTCAGGTGGAGAGGGGGCATGTCGCTGGTACTGGCTGCGAGTTTCGCCCTGATCACCGCATGTGGTTCCTCAGCTGATAGCGGTACAGGCACGGGTTCAGATGCAGCTGCTGCGAATGGAGCTGATTCTGCATCAAGCAGTCCTGTCGAGATTGAGTTCTGGTATGGTCTGGGTGGCAACCTGGGAGATAACATGAAGAAGACGATTGATGCCTTCAATGCATCCCAGAGCGAAGTTGTTGTGAAAGGAATTGTACAAGCAGATTACACGGAAACCGAACAAAAACTCCAGGCTGCCATTGCCTCGAAAAAAGTACCCGCCGCTGTACTAAGCTCCAATATCGACTGGGCGCGCAAAGGGTACTATGCATCCTTGGATGAGCTGACCGCTGCCGATCAGGGCTTTAACAAGGAAGATTACGTGCAGACCTTCCTGGAGCAGGGAAAAGTAGATGGGAAGCAGTATTTCTTACCGATGTACGGAACAACTCAGATCATGTATTACCGTATGGATGCTCTAAAAGAGAATAATATCGATCCAGCCACTCTGACGACATGGGAGGCACTTGCTGAAGCGGCAGCGAAGATGAGCAAGCAGGAGAATGGCAAGACAACCTTCTACGGGTGGGAGCCAATGTGGGGTAGCGATAACATGATTGACGCCGTGCTTGGCAAAGGCGGGAAAATTCTGAGTGATGACGGCAAGACTGTAACGATTGATTCACCGGAATGGGTAGAGACGTGGGAGCTGTTCCGCAAGTGGATTAATGAGGACAAGACCATGGGTATTCATTTTGGCGGCCAAGGCTGGGAGTACTGGTACAAAACGATTGATGATGTTATGAAAAATAAAGCAGCCGGATATACCGGTTCCAGCGGTGACCAGGGAGATCTGGATTTCAGCATCGTTGCAGCCATGGAACAACCGGGTTGGGAAGGTGTAGGCCAAGGCAAGCCTGTGGCGAGTGCGATCATGGCAGGTATCCCGGCCGAAGCAAGTCCGGAACAGCAGCAAGCAGCTTATAAATGGCTGACGTATTTCTCGGAAACAGCGAATACAGCAGCTTGGTCCATGAACACAGGTTACATTGCAGTTCGTCAATCTGCTCAAGAAGATCCTGCTTTCAAAACATTCAGTGAAGAGAACCCGCAAATCAAGGTTCCATTGCAGCAGGCCTCCCATGCTTCGGCTCCGTTCCAGGACCCGACTGGAGGCAAAATCAATGCTGCGCTGAAGGATGCAGCAGATCAGGTACAGATTAATAACATTCCAGCAGCACAAGCGCTGAAAGAAGCCAAAGAAAAGGCCCAAAAAGAATTGGATCGCGTGAAATAACAAGGGGAAACAAGCTTAACTTGGAAGAGCGGTGCAGTGTTGTACCGCTTTTCTGACTTAGTAATTCAGCAGACAAGGAGCGTAACCAATGCCCGAATTGACGCTGGGGAGCCTTTCTACCCCAATTGAGGCTATTTTATTTGACAAGGATGGGACTCTGCTTGATTTTACAGCCATGTGGGGCTTCTGGACCGATCGTGTGATGGAGAACTTCCGGGAAGAGCTTGCTGCTCGTGGCCTTCAGTTCAATGCAGCAGAGATTCCTCATATATGGGGAACATTCCATGATGAGCAGGGACGAATGAACGGTTATGATGTGCGAGGCCCCCTTGCTATGGGAACAATGGAGGAAGTCTACGCCGTATTAACTTGGCATGGCTATCGTGCAGGATTAAGCTGGGCGGAAGCGAAAATTATTGTGAGGGAATGTTTGCTGCAGGCAGAATACGCAATGAATAAGGAGCGCCCTGCTCAGCCCCTTCCAGGCGTCCTTGCCTTTCTTGAGCAGTGTCGCAGCAAAGGACTGAAAATGGGTGTCGTCACAGCGGATGAGACAGAAAATGCCCTAAGTCATTTAAAGTGGATGGGGATAGAATCTTTTTTCACCGTAGTTGTAGGAACGGATCAGGTTGGACGGGGAAAACCGTTTCCTGACATGTTGTTGCTGGCGTGTGAGCGTCTGGGTGTACCTACTGCAAGAGTTGTCGTCATTGGCGATACGGATGGTGATATGGAGATGGCCCGTGCTGCGGGAGCTGCCTGGAAGATTGCTGTGGGTGAACCTGCTCATATCAAGCTTGCGGATCTTACGGTTCGTTCGTTTGATGAATTGCTGGAAGTTGAGGTAAACCGATGACGAGTCATTCATATACGGGATGGATACTGCTTGCTCTGGCGATTGGATTGGAGCTCAGTGGTACGATTCTGATGAGGGTCTCGGATGGTTTTACCCGCGTATGGCCTTCCATTCTTATGTTTGCCTGTTATGGAGCGAGCTTTACCCTGTTGAATTTTGCTGTGAAGTATATGCCGCTGGGGGTTGCTTATGCCATCTGGTCGGGCGTAGGCATTACATTGATTGGGATAGTGGGACATTACTTTCTGGGTGAACGTCTGAAGGCGATGTCGATCGTCTGGATGGGCTTTATTCTGATTGGCATTATTGGACTGAAATGGAGTGATTCCTGATGGGAAATGAAAATAAACACGAACAGCCGATAATCAGCTTCCAGGTCATCACAGATACTCATGTGAGAGAGCAGGCTGATCATATCCATAACCGTCATCTGGAGAAAGCGCTGGAAGACATCGCAACGTATAGCCATGGCAGCAGCGGAATTATGCATGTGGGCGATGTGACCGATCGTGGACTGCCTCAAGAATACCAGGAGTTGCAGCGTATATTGCGGGCTCACGGCGAATCACTGCCTCCAATACGTTATACCGTAGGCAATCATGATATTGGAGCCATTCTATGGGGAGATCCACCGCTGAACTTGACCACCATGACCCAGCACGAGGTGGGTGAGGTGTTGGGGTATTCAGGGGATATGGGCCAGGTCGAGGCTCATGATATTGAAAAAAACCAGAATTCCATCTCAACTGAAGAGTTGTGGCATAAGCGGTTGAGTGATTTTACAGCAATCACAGGGATGAACGGATCGTACCACGACCACTGGATCGACGGGTATCATTATATCTTCCTGGGTACGGAGCAGCCTCATCCGAAAGATTGTGATATGTCTGCCGATCAACTGCAATGGCTGGAAACAAAACTGTCGGAGCAAGCATTGCCTGAGCAGCCGATTTTTGCCTTTCTCCATCAACCACTGATGGATACAGTTGCGGGTTCCATGAAGGAACAAGGTTGGCATGGCGTGAATCAGGATGCAGCATTAAAGGCTGTGCTAAGTCGTTATCCGCAGGTCATCCTCTTCTCTGGGCACACCCATTGGCAATTAGAGGCTCAGCATACCATGTACGAAGGTGGCGGACAGCTGCCAACGATGTTTAATGCCTCCTCTGTAGCTTATCTCTGGACGGATGAGGATGAGCATCTGGAGGGAAGTGAAAGTTTGCATGTGGATGTATACCGTGATCGGGTTGTCGTTAAGGGACGTAATCATGTGACCGGGAGCTGGATTGAAGGCGCAGAATATACGGTTCATTATCCGGTAAAAGTAAACGGCGGTAATTAATCCATACATCGGGAAAGTTGATGGAATATGCAGAACAGCAATAGAAGACTTCGCTCGTTAATTGAAGCGGGGTCTTTATGTTTGCTGTAAAAGTTCCACGTGAAACGTAGCAGTGGCGCTTAAATCTGGACAAACTTGTAAATGGGTATCGCGTAGATCTATACTCAAATAAGTGGAAACACCCTTGCCAGTACAGTACGTACGAAAGGGCGTTGAATCAATACAAAATTATTCATCGTGTACGTTATTTAATAAACCTGAGACAGAATTTCGTCAGCTCAAAGTTACACTCGGATCTGAGCTACACCAGCCGTAAGCTGGAACTATCGATCAGTAGAGAGGATGTATGTGCGCATGAGGGAACTTCAAGTGAATACAAGATATGGCACGGTTCAAGGAGAGCTTTTGCATGGAGCGAGCGTATGGAAAGGTATTCCTTATGCTGCGCCACCCGTGGGTGAATTACGCTTTCAGGCTCCGGTTCCACCCGAGTCGTGGGACGGAGTCAGAGAGGCGAAACAATTCGGTCCTGAAAATATGCAGCCAAGAAATCCTCAAACTGAGGCCATATCCGGACAGCCTCCGGTGGAATCGGAAGATAGTCTTTACCTGAATATATGGGCACCTGAAAAAGAAAGCCATGAGCCGCTTCCCGTGATGCTATGGATTCATGGCGGATCGTTTGTTTCAGGCGCTGGCAGCCAGCCGATGTACGATGGAACACAACTCGTCCTCCGGGGAGACGTTATCGTCGTGACGATCAACTATCGTCTGGGGCCGCTAGGGTTCCTGCATTTGGCTCCGCTTGGAGAGGGTTTTGCATCCAATGTGGGTTTACTGGATCAGATTGCTGCATTGCAATGGGTGCAGGACAACATCGAAGCTTTTGGCGGCGATGCGCATAATGTCACTGTATTCGGAGAATCTGCGGGCAGCATGAGTATTGCGGCTTTGATGGCGATGCCAGCAGCCAAAGTATTGTTCCACCGTGCCATTATGCAAAGTGGAGCCTCACAAGTTGTGCCAGCAGAGCAGGCCTCAGCCATTCGTGATGGCATGCTGAAGGTTCTGGGGGTAACACCAGATGACCTGCATAAACTCAAAACCATTCCAGTGGAGCAAATCATCGCTGCTGGCGAAACGGTCAAACAACAAAGCGGTGCAGGCATGGCCCTGTTGTTCCAGCCCGTACTGGAGGGAGTTACACTTCCGAAGTCGCCTCTTCAGGCAGTAGAGGAGGGCGCGGCACAGGATATCCCTGTACTGATCGGAACCACTTTGCATGAAGGCTCGTTGTTCATTCAGCCTCAGGTACCTTACTCCGAAGAGATCAACATGGTGAAAGCTGTTGATTTTATGACACCTGATCTGGAGAATCGGGCAGCCATTGCGGACAGTTATCCCAAAACTGCAGATGGTCAAGCCCAAGTGATGACAGATCTGTTCTTCTGGCGCTCGGCTGTGCAATATGCGGCAGCTCAGCAGAAACATGCACCTGTATGGATGTATCGCTTTGATTGGGTGATGCCGGAGCATCCACTGCTACATAAATCAATTCATAGCATCGATATCTTTTTTGCTTTTAATACGTTACCTGTATTGAAGTTTATGAATGCCGAACCGGATGCCGCTGCGGTAAAACTTGCGGGTAAAGTGCAGGATGCATGGATTTCGTTTGCCAAACAGGGCAAGCCTGAGACAGCAGGTGTGAACTGGCCTGCCTACAAAGATGATCGCGCTACGCTGATTTTCAATCATGAAGTGGAGTTGGTTCATGACCCGGAAGCTTCCAAACGTGAGCTGCTGGGGCTATAGTTCGACGTCCTCTGGACTTCATCTCAACATAGTTAAAAGGTGTGCCTCGTCATTAGTTGACGAGGCACACCTTTTTTACGATGGATCAAACTTGCCGACTGTAATGGCAAACACAACGGTACTATTTTTCACCTGAACCTATGTGTTGTGAGTGGCCAGAGTACAGCATTTACTTTCGGGATGCTCGTGTCTTGGATACATCGTCACAGTAAAAAGATCGCTTGCCCCGGGAGAACAGCACCAGCATGACATGAACAAACAATACCAAGAGAATAAGCATGTGCAGACCAAAAATTCCGACAGAGATCCACACCTTATAAGGTTCGAGCATCGCATTTTCGTTCAGAAAGGCATAATCGGTTATGAATTGGGCTACGGTAACCAAGATCCAAGGGGCGTAAAGTGCCAGCAACCTTTTAAACAGGGATGCGCTTGAAGGCTCGCCAGTTTCCCGGTTAACATATCTAAACCGCATTAGGGCAGAACCTGGAGTCTTGCCATCTCGCAAGGATGGAATAAAGAAAAATACAAACAGCATGGCGATCACAGTATTTAGCGTACTGACAATCACATTTGTATTACTCCAATTGAAAATGGACATCAGATTGGACAGGAATACGACAACTACACCGTCAATGATAAGTGCGAGCAACTGAGGCACAGGATAGACCTTATCTTGTTCCAGAATCTGTTCGCTCTTCGCCTGAATACTTGCACGAGACGGGAATAAGGCAAGCAGGATGGGAGCTGCGAAGAATCCAAACACCGTTCCAGAAGTATTTAGCAGGAGATCATCCACGTCAAACAATCGATACGGGCAATCATAAAAACCGTAGAAACCGGTGATTTGGGTAATCTCAAAGAACAGGGATAAGCCGAATCCGCTTAACAAGGCCTGTTTCCAGTAAGATCTCTTTTGCCAAAAATACCGGATATAAACGCCAAGTGGCATGAGAAGCATTACGTTGAACAGAACCTGCAGAAAAGCTCTGCCCTGAATCATTCCCATATAGCTGGAGGGTTGAGACCAGATGATTGGTGTTTCTTTCATAATATCTTTTACAAAGGTGAACGGAACAAGGTTGTAATATACGGTATCCGCTGCTTGCTGCGCACAGGTATTACGAGTGGTCGGGAAAGGAAGAATAACCAGACAATATGCAGCCAGCAAGTAGAAAATAAATGAAAAGCTGACGCCAAATCGTGACCAGCTAAAAAATCCATCTTTCCGATATCCGTAGATCAACCAAGGCACGAGCAGAAACATGGCGATGAGGACAAAAATAAAGAAAGCCGTTTGGACAGGAAAAACATAGGGAGACATAAGCAGTAACTCCTTTTATAGGATGTATATCAGCATTTCAAGTGAGAAAAGAATTTCAATTATAGCTTCAGTATAAGGAACCATCCTTAAATCAGGGGGCGGGGTAATCTTAAATTTAGTTTAAATCAATGAAACTCGTACCTATGTGGAAGAATGGACTGTATTCCCGTATACTTGCGAGGAAGCCACAAAATGAATGGAGAGTTTAGTACATATGTCTAATTTGCCTAATTGCCCCAAATGTAATTCCGAATACACTTACGAGGACGGTAATTTGTTGGTGTGTCCAGAATGTGCGCACGAATGGGCGCTAGCGTCAGAAGAAGAAAATGCGGAAGAAACTAAAGTAGTACGCGATTCCAATGGTAATGTCCTGAATGATGGCGATACTGTTACGGTCATTAAGGATTTGAAGGTGAAAGGCAGCTCGCTGGTAGTTAAGCAGGGAACCAAAGTCAAAAACATCCGACTGATTGACGGTGACCATGACATCGACTGCAAAATCGACAGCCTGGGCGCGATGAAGCTGAAGTCCGAGTTTGTGAAAAAAATCTAGCAAATCCCCTTAGGTATCGCTGGAATGCCATGTTTCTGGTCTTGTCTTAACCCATAAAGAACGTTCATTTCTGCAATGCTGTGGAAGTGAAGGTTCTTTTTTGTTGAGTGGAGAAAGGGTAAGAATGAACCTTTGAAGGATCGGCTTTGTCTATAGATTTGAGATGGCTGATGCAGAGAAAGGAGGGAAAGCTTTTGAACGAAAAGGAATTGTTTGAGATGTACAACAAGGATGTGTACCGAACTTGTTATTACATGCTCCATCATGCTCAGGATGCAGAAGATGTATGCCACGATGTTTTTATTACGGTATTTCGTCAGGATTGGCAGAAGGTTGAATACATGAAGACATGGCTGATGAGAATTACGGTGAATCATTGTCTTAACTTTCTGAAGAGGGAACGCACAGCCAAACAGCGGGAGAAAAGGCAGTTTATTCTCACCCCTCAACGAACCGCTGATCCGGTTGATACGTTGATCGAACATGTGGAGGAGTCCGAGGTCTGGGCAAAATGGGTTCATGAGTTGCCTGAAAAGATACGTTCAGCGATTCTGCTGCGTTATATGAACGAATTAAGTTTATCCGAAGCTGCCGAGATTCTGGAAGTGCCACTGGGAACGGTGAAGTCAAGAGTATATAAGGGTATTCGATTGCTTAGGAAAAAATGGGATCAAGCCAGAAAGCAACATCAGAAAGGGGAAATGTATAGTGAAGCATACGGAAAATCTGTTGTCTCGTCATCTGAAAAATGATGCGGATATTCGCTATCCCGATTTTGATGCCATGTGGAATCAAATTCGACAGGATCAGGAGCGCTGCCCAGAGCTTCATATATCAGAGAGTAAAGAACATATGCCGCAACAGATCAAATGGAAAAAGACTGCACTGATAGGAACCGCTGCAGTTATTCTTATGGCGACGCCAGTATATGCAGCAGTTCACTATAATTGGGGTGAACTTTTAAATGACCGTAGTGGTATCCAGAATGCCATGCAAAAGGAGCTTGGACAGAAACTGAATCAGTCCGTAACGGTCAACGGGGTGACTTTAACCTTAGATACAGCCTTTTCCGATGATAACCGCACGGTTATTTTGTATACATTGGACCCTGGTAAGTACAGAGGTGATACATTACAATTCCCTTCTATTGGCATGCGGGATGAGAGTGGCAAACTGATCGAAGGCAGGTATTACCATGTTCCTGATCAGACCGATGGGAAGTTTAAAGGGTACTTTGAGACGGAGTGGACACCATCAGGAAAAGAAGCGAATGTCGAATTCACTGTAGGTGGAATCCAAGTGTTAGTTCCGGAAGAAAAGGAAATTACCCTAGATCCCTTACAGCAGCAATCACAGGTGTTCAATATCAACAAGGATGGTTTGGGTGAACTTGTAGTGAGCGCATTCAACGAGAAGGAAAATAAGATTATGTTGTCTACATCATTAACCTTTGATCAACCGGAGGTTCGTGACTATGCTTTTCCGTATTTAAAGATATACGATCAGAAAGGACAGATTCTGGAAGGGAATGCAGCAGGCATATATGGAAAGCCAGGAGAACATGGTGAATATATATCGGAACAGTTCTATAACTTAGAAAAGTTGAAGCAACAAGCAGCAAGTTATGTACTGGCTTATAGCAAAGAAGAAAGCAAAATGGACCAACCACTGGATATTGGTATACGTCTGGATAAAACAGAGATGCTCAGTGGTACTAGCACAAGGATGCTAAATATACCTCTGGAGGAGCAGTCGGATGGAGCAGTCATCAAGGAAGCCATAATTACACCCACCCAAATCAGGCTGATCGTTACTCATAGCGAATATTTCATGCAATTACCATATTTGCAATACACACTTGATGTAAATGGCAGCAAGTTGATTGGAGGGGTGTGGCCGTCGGACGATCCGGCACATGAAGCAGAACTGCGCTTCGAAGTGACCTCTGGTCTTGAAGTTAATCAGGATACCCCAATGACCTTGTATGCCCGCCATAAAGTCAGTTATTTTCAGGGTGAATTTGAGCCGATTACGTTGTCCGAGATTGGGGAGAAACCACAATACATTAATTCGAATCTGGGCGGTTCTACAATCCATTGGACATATTACCGTAAGGATGGTGATTTGTACGTGGAGAGATATAGTGATGATCTACATTTTGGTGGAATTAATCAGACCTATACGATCCAAAAGGGCAAACGAAGTTATGGTACTCCGGCCAAAACTCAATTTGCTGGTGACGGAAAAAACCTGGGTATTGATCGGTATAATAATTACACATCGGATACAGCAACCGTATATCCATGGATGTACAGCACAGAAGAACCGGAACGTGAAGTAGCTGTGCAGCTGGAAAATAAGAATTGACAGGAAATATTTAGAAGTAATATACTGGATAAAATTTAACAGTCACATGCAATGACCAGGAGTATTAAGGCACAAGGTTTGGTTCAGAGAACTGTCGCTATGGTGCAAGGCAGTCCAACCTATCCCCAACTCACCTGTGAGCAGCAGAATCGAACCGTAGTTACGTGAATATCATCATTGCTCAGCGCACAAAGGGCTGGATGTTAAAAATGATGCTATACGCTGACTTCATGTAGATCCTGACGGTTAACCTCCGTCATCAGGTCCTGAGATGTTATGGCAGGGTAGGTTGGAGCATGATGTATCCAATCCTGTTCATGGATCAAGAAGAGTGGTACCGCGAAGGTCAGACCTGTCGCCTCTTAGTTGAGGCGGCAGGTTTTTTGTTTTTTATATGGCCTTGATGTTGAGAAAAGGCAGGTGCAGAATTATGGAAAGATCACGTGTGATTGAGTATTATTCCAGATTTGACGAGTGGGGAAGGTTGGACCGGGAACCGCTGGAGTTCATCATTAATATGCATTATATCCGAGAGTCACTTCCGGCAACCGGACTTGTGCTTGATAATGGCGCAGGACCAGGCAAATATGCGATGGAGCTTGCTAAGCTCGGATACCATGTCACGCTGTCAGACCTGACCCCTGCATCTGTGGATATGGCTCAGCAGAAGGCAAAGGAATTGGATTTGACACGGAAGTTTGAAGGATTTTATGCGTTGGATGCGACCCATCTGGACGGTATTGCAGATGAGACATATGATGCGTCGCTGATGCTGGGACCGTTGTATCATTTGCAGACGGAAGAAGAGCGAGTGGCTGCGGTACGGGAGCTGCATCGGGTCACCAAGCGTGGGGGAACTGTGTTTGTAGCGATGCAGAGCCGGATGCGAATGGGCATTACCTCTTTGCAATTCCCGCAGCAATGGAAACCACATGACCACATGGAAGCTATCCGGTCTTTTGTGGAAAAGGGGACATTCGATCATCTGGATCAAGGACGGTTTACGGGAGCGTATTATTTTAATATACAGGATATTAACCCATTTATGGAGCAGTACGGATTCGAAACGGTAGACCTGATTGGATCGTCCAGTCTGAGAGCCATGCTCACAGAAGAGCAGCAGCAATATTGGAAAGAACGCGGGGAATACGATGAGTTGATCCAGTATATGATTGAGGCGGCCAAAGACCCGTCAATACTGGGAATCTCGTCTCATCTGCTGTACATTGGGAAAAAGAAATCATCATGAAATCATTGGATTTTGATAAGAATATGTCACGAAAGTGCCCTCTGGAAAACAGGGGGCACTTGTATTTTTCCTCAAAATAGTTCAATATTAAGACAAATAACAAAAGGTGATCTACTTACAATAGGTTAGATAAACGACGGATCGCTTCATAACAGGGAGGAATAGACAATGGAAATCGGAATCAGTACATTTGTGGAAACGAACCCAGATGTAAACACAGGAGAACTTATAAGTCATGCGCAGCGTATTCGCGACGTTGTTGAAGAGATTGTTTTGGCAGATCAGGTGGGGCTGGATGTGTATGGTGTGGGAGAACACCATCGTTCTGACTATGCCGCTTCATCACCAGCTGTCATTCTGGCTGCCGCAGCTTCACAGACCAAACGCATTCGCCTAACCAGCGCTGTAACGGTGCTATCTTCGGCTGATCCGGTACGGGTATTTCAGGATTTCGCAACGCTGGACGGCATTTCGAATGGGCGTGCGGAGATTATGGCAGGGCGGGGATCATTCATTGAGTCATTCCCATTGTTCGGTTATGATCTGAACGACTATGATGAGTTGTTTGACGAGAAATTGGAGCTACTCTTAAAGCTGCGTGATTCGGAAAAAGTAACTTGGGAAGGCAAACACCGCCCTTCCTTTAATAATCTGGGCATCTACCCGCGTCCGGTACAGGAAAAACTTCCGGTATGGATCGGTAGTGGTGGTAACCAGGAATCGGTTGTCCGCGCAGGTCTGCTTGGATTACCACTTGTGCTCGCCATTATTGGTGGACGCCCCGTTCAATTCGCACCACTGGTGGAGTTGTACAAAAAAGCAGCCGCACATGCAGGACACGACGCATCCAAACTGACTGTGGCTTCCCACTCTCATGGGTTCATTGCGGATACAACAGATGAAGCCGTGGAGAAATTCTTCCCTCCAGCTCAGGCTGTAATGAACATACTGGGCCGTGAACGCGGCTGGGGACACTACAGCCGTGCAACCTTTGACGCGGCACGCAGTCTGGAAGGCGCATTGTATGTGGGTGATGTAGATACCGTGGCTCAGAAGATTATCTATCTGCGCAAAGAGGTGGGTATCACACGTTTCATGTTACACACTCCCCTCGGTACGATGCCGCATGAAGAAGTGATGAAAGCTATTGAACTGCTCGGCAAAGAAGTCGCTCCCAAAGTACGTGCTGAAATTTCGCGTTGGGAAGCTGAGAACGAAGCCGCACGTTAATTAGCGATAGTAATCCCTTATATATAATTATAAGAAGGAGCAGGTCCTTCATCCGAGCGATGAAGTGCCTGCTCCTTCTTTCGTTTCCTTATCAATTCATGGCTTAGCCATTGGAAGATACCCCAACAAGGGAGAGAATAACCATGGACAACGTATGATCGTATAGCCGTTTCGCGGCCTCTTCAGTCTCAATATGGCCTCCCAGGTACAGGTGGATGACACCATGTAGAGGGGCCCATATCATACGGACAGCAAGCAGTAGATCGTTCTCCTTAAGCATTCCCTGCTCAATTGAGGCCGCAACCAGGGACGTAATTTGTTTGAGAGCAGTTGCTGTTCCTTGCAGACTCTCTGCATCTGGTTTGAATTCTGCAAATGAACCGCCAAACATCAGCTGATAGAAGCTGGATTGTGTAATTCCGAAATCCCAGTAGGCATAAGCGAGATCGCGAAAATAATTCTCGAATGATGCTTGCTGAGGCACGGATTCAAACGATTGGGATAGGAGGGAGCACCCCTCCATATATAGGTATTTGGCTAACCCTTCTTTCTTGCCAAAAAGGTTATATATGATTTTGGTGGAGCACTCCATTCGTTCTGCCACGCGCCGAACTGTAACGGCCTCGGGGCCGTGCTCTTGCAGCAAGGATGCGGCGGCATGCACAATATTTTGGCGCAGGTTTTCGGAGTGCTGGAGTCTGGCTTCCTGAAAGGTAGTAACTGTGTGAGCGGATTCTTTGGAACCCGAATTGTGATCTTTCATCTATCTCATCCTCATACATCCATATTGTTGTTTAACGGAAACCGTGTTTCTTATCGTCATTCTACTGTTTTACGTTGGAAATCGTCAAATGATCAAAAGAAGTTGACAGTAAGAAGACAAGGGAGTACGATGATTTCATTAGGAAACAGTGTTTCCAATAAAAAACGAGTGTCCGAAAAAGGTGGATGAGATATGAAGCAGGTTCAAAATCAATGGGTACTCATTACGGGGGCTTCTTCAGGAATTGGGCAGACTTTTGCATTGGAGATGGCGTCAAAAGGCAAACATGTGGTCTTGGTGGCTCGAACAGAGTCCAAATTGCGTCAACTGGCAGAACGGATTGAGCGAACCTATCAAGTGAAGACGGAAGTAATTGTAGCGGATCTATCCCAGGCGGATGCACCACAACACGTTTATGAGGAATGTATGAATCGGGGCATACAGGTTAATGTATTAATCAACAATGCGGGATTTGCCACGCATGGAATGTTTGAACAGGTGGATGGTGCACGGCAGCAGGAAGAGATTATGCTGAATGTACTCGCAGTCATGAACATGACCCATCTTTTCCTGCCAGGCATGCTGCAAAAACGGAACGGCACCGTCATCAACGTTTCTTCAACGGCTGCTTTTCAACCTGACCCATACATGGCTGTATATGGGGCTACGAAATCTTTCGTTCTTTCTTTTACAGAGGCGTTGTATGAAGAGAACCGGAAGCGAGGCGTTCAGTTTTTGGCTCTATGCCCTGGCTCGACCGATACCTCATTCTTTGACGTAGTAGGAGCCGAAGAGGCCTCGGTAGGCAAACGGGATACGCCCGAGCATGTTGTGGAAGTAGCGATGAAGGCGTTGGCGTCAGGCAAGCCGTATGCTGTGCCAGGTGCCTCCAATTACTGGACGGCCCAGTTTGCTCGCCTTATGCCGCGCAGACAAATGCTGCGCATCGTAGGGGGCATGCTTCGGCCCCGTTCGAAAAGCGGCAAGCCGCAAAAGGCACAGGCTTAACCATACCAAACTTACCAAACCGAAAGACGCTGCCAGCGGGGATTACCCACTGGTAGCGTCTTTACTTGAACAATCTTCAATACTTCATAGGTCAGGCTGCATCCAGCAGCGCCCATTGCAATCAACGGGTCGTACAATCCCAACCCGCGATCAGTTTCAATTATTTTGTACCTTGCCAGTCACCAGATTTCCGTTCTTAATCAGAGTGTAGCGAATGAGCTCACCACTCCAGAAGTGAAATGTCAGCTCGATCTGTCCGTCGCGCAGTTCTTTGAGCCAATCGGGCTGTAGTTTAATTTCATTCGTTTCATAAGAAGGAGCAAATGTACTCAAGAATTCCTTATACGGTGTCCAGTCCTGTGGCGTGGTATTCTCACCAGATGTATACACAGCCTCCATCGTGGCAAGCTGATCACCTTGAAACTGGGTAGGAATGGAGAAGGAGTCTACCGTACCTGTTGCGCCGCTCAACTCAGGCTCCGTAAACACAATCACATTCCAGTTCCATTCTGCCCCCTGATTGAATTTCGCTGTGAGTATCCCGTTGTTCCCAAGCTTCTGACTTGAGCTGATCATCCGGGATAACGCAGCGGCTTTGACGGTCAACGTGCTGCCAGTGAACGAATAATCCGTGCCAGCTTGCAGCATCTGATCACTCGCATACAGGGCAACCAGTTTGTTTCCGTTTAACTTGATCGTCAATTGTCTGTCTCCCACAGGCGAACCTTGTCTGAAATAGAGCAGATCGCTTTCACCTATGGCAGAGCGTCCTGTCCAGGAAGCTTGGATCATCTGGAATAAATCCGGGTCAGCCCACTGGAATGTTTGCCGATTCAGATGCTGACCGTTGTCCCATAACATGGACGCGATCTTTTTTTCTTTTGACTGATGGCCGACGAATTCAAAATATTTCAGCTTCTCTCCCTGTTCGATGACATCGGTATGTTTGTCAAAACCGAGCAGGCCGTATTCACCGAGAATAACCGGAATACCTTGAACAACCAGCGTGTTGTACACATTGTTGAACGTGCTGGCCGCATCATTTTTCGTATCCGTGTCGAAGGTGGTATGTCCTGCAATGTTGACGCTGAACGGCCAGTATCCGTAATAATGCACCGTAGCAATCAGGTTGTGGTCCTTCAGCCCGGCTATCGTCTGCCTCAAACTGTCGAGTCTCACCTGTGTTGGTGAACTTTCCAGCGTAGGCAGGACTAACGGGCGCTCGCTGTTATTTCCACCCGTTTCTCGTACCAGCTCAACAAATGCAGTGTTTAATTCATGCAAAAGCTCCAGCTGCCGTGCCTCATTAATATTGCTGCCTGAGCCCATGTCGCCTGCATTTGTTGCTCCGCGGTTAAAGCGCGGTTCGTTAACACTCTCAAACATCAGCTTACGTGGTTTATCTTTGAACTGCGTGGCAATCTGAGCCCATATTGCTTTATAACGGGAAAGCACCTGATCATGGTCCGTCTCCAGTTGGCTAATCCACAGATAGGAATCATGGTGAACGTTCACAACGACATAGAGATTGGTTTCCAGCGCCCATTGGACAACCTCCTGAACACGAGCCATGTATGCTGGATCAACAGTATAGTCTGGTGCATCCCCAATATGCCCATCCCATGTGACGGGAATGCGAATACTTCGGTATCCCTTAGCAGCGATCTGCTGTATCAGTTCGCGGGTAACTCGCGGGTTTCCCCAATACGTTTCATCAGGTCCGACCGTGTCCAGGGAATTTCCCAGGTTCCATCCCGGCTGCATCCCGTCAACATCGCTTTGTAGCGGACCAAAGGCCGTCATTTCATGTTGTCTGGCAAGTTCAGACTTGGCTGCAGACGCAGGCAGAGGAAGCAGAATAAACAGACACAGGGTGATGCAAACAAGCGTCAGAACGAAATGGTGGCTAGGTGGGTTCATGAGGGCTCCTTTGGATGGGTGTACATCGTTAATCTCGTGTATGAAGCTTGATGTATTGCATTATATCAAAATGAACATCTGCATGAATCATGTATTTTCACCCATGCTCCTGCGTGTTCTCCGACTCGTACTTTTCCCGGTGCTCCTGCTTCATTTTCACATAATCCCGGTCCGTTTTGGCAATCTCCCATTGTGCTTTGAAAATGGCTGCTGATTCAGCCTTCACCTTATCATTCTGATAAGGCAGGATGGAGCCGTCCTCCTTCGAATATTTGCGTCCGCCTTTATGATTCGTATACCGCCTTGCCCGCGTATAACCCATTTGCAAAAACTTGCGTGCCATATCCATACCGACAAAGTCATCCCTTTTCTTATACTCCAAAAATAGTTCGTAGATCTTCTGCGAGGATTCTTTCGCAATTTCAGGTGTTTTGAACCGCCAGTGCGGTAGAATCTCGCTTTTGTAGGGCTCCACCATTAATACCCCTTGTTCCCCCCGGCCAATGGTATACAGTTCAGGCTGCTTGCGCAGATCAAGCTCCTCGTAATTGAGGCTGTAATCAAACTTTTTCATGGATTCCGCTCCTCCTTGAAGATTATTGTTCCTTTCCACCTCTTTACCCCGATTCTTGTACAACATGCACGGTTAATGGGAAGGAAGAGAAGTATATACATAGGAGGGATAAGGGTATGGGCATGTCCGGCAGATATCTTGTTGTCACCAATGAATTGGTTGAATCCATTAAGTCAGGTGAAGTCAGTGTACATGATTGCTCGGTCGAGCTGGATATCGATAAAATGTGGCAGATGCTACAGTTTACGTTGACTGGTGAAGTGGTAGAGGGGCAGCCTCCTCTGGGATATGTGGTCCCTTTGGCAGGTGAACAATATCTGGGCAACTATTCAGACATGGATCTGTTCCTGCTGAACAATGAACAGGTGCTTGAGGCGTACATGGCGTTAGAACAACTGACACCTGAAGAATTGAAGAAACGGTTTAGCCTGGAACAAATGGTAGCTGAGGGCGTGTATCCTGTCATGGATGATTGGGACGCAGAGGAGACATTCCAGGAGATCGTTCAGGCACTGAATGATGTTCAGGCTTTATTTCAGGCAACGGCTGCAAGCGGGAACGGGATTGTCTTTTATATTTTCTAAATTTTAAATTGAAATTTCGCACCTACGTTTGTTTAGTTCTTCATAATTCCGGTTATTGATAGAAACAAGGCACAGACTGTGCCTGAAATCCGGTAGAAGAGAGGGAATACGATATGACACAGGACCAGAATGAAGAGAACAAAGCCATTCAAGACGACGAGCCGGATCAATTTGAAACCCCTGCACGTACCGATGGTAAAGAATCGGATGAGGATACAGAGGCAGAGGATAGAGAAAAAGAATAAACTTAACTGTTTATGATTTGAATAGGCGTAGTGTTATAGCAGCCAATTACATCAAATATTTAAATATACGTCGTACCCGAGGTCGGACATTTGTTCGGCCTTTTTTTGGTATTTATTTATGGATCTGGTTTACAACAATTACCTATAACCCTCATAATAGGAGTGAACCACATTTTTCCTAAGGAGGAGATCGTATCAAAAATCACAAGCTAGTGAAGTGGCTTGCCGTACCACTCGTTTTGATGATGGTTGCGCTTACGGGATGTCAAGCCGTAGGTGGCGTAGATATTGGCAAAGCCGTTGTCAACAGTACAACCGTCAAGTCCGGTGAATCCAAACAGTCCATGCATATAAAAATTGAACCGACAGCAAACCTCGTCGATGAGGATGCTCTTCAAATGATTGAACTCATTAATTCCATTTCATTGGATATTGAAGATGCCAAAGTGAAGGACTCCAGCACGGCGTCTGTCAAAGGGACACTAAGTATGCAAGGAAAGAAATTGCCTTTCCATCTGTCGATGGATAAATCGGAAATGGTCATTGATGTAGATGGAGCGCAAAAGCCTCTATACATATCTTTGGAGGATGACACGCTTCCTATGCTAGATACGAAGGCGTTGGAGAAGCAGATTGAGGAGCTTTCCCCGAAATTGCTGACCTTTGCGCTGAAGCATTTGTCCAACCCGAAAAATATTTCCGTAACCCCGGTACAGGAATCGGTTAACGGTGAATCGCTGAGTCTCTCCAAGCTGCATGTGGAGATCAGTGGAGAAGAGCTTCTTGCCATGGTTAAACCGTTTCTGACAAGTGTTGCTCAGGACGAGCAAGGACTCAAGGATCTGATTGGAGATCTGTATGATGTGTTCTACCCTATCCTCGTTACAATCAACACAGTTGATAATGGCGACGGCAGTGCCCTTCCGTCTACGATTAGCGAATCACGGGATGCCGAAGTTGCTTCATTGTACGAAACGATTAAGGGCGGTCTTGACGAGATTCTTGCCAATTACGACAAGGAACTAGCCAGCTTGTTGACCGAAACACCTGAACTGAAGACGGTATTCGGAACAGATACCAATCTCAAATTGGACTTTTATCTGGACAGCGCGCTGAATATCCGTAAACAGATTTATGATTTCAAAGTAGCGTTGCCTGCTTCTGAAGATCTGCCGATCAAATCGGTATCCGTATACGGTGACAGTGAACTGTGGAATATTGGTGGACCAGTAACTGTGGATGCCGTGGACAAAACGGACGGTGCAATTGATCTGATGCAGGGAGATATCACGCCAGGTCAGATGTTGCGCAATTTTGATTCCAATTCACTTGTGTATCAGCTGTTGAAGGATGAAGCGGGAATCACCCGTAAATATGTCATGTTGTATCCGGACGACGAATCCTATGGTGCAATCACTGTTAAAAATACAACATTTGTTCCTCTTCGTTATCTGTCCGAGGAATTGGATGCTGAAGTGAAATGGACCAAAGGGTCGGATAAAATCGTCGTTATTGACGATATCACTGGCGATGAGATTATCCTGACTGTAGGTTCCAAGAAGGCAACCGTTGCAGGCAAGGAAGTAACGATGGTTGAACCCGCCTATGTAGGCAAAAACGGCAAAACCTATGTCCCGCTGCGCTTTATGGCAGAGTCTCTTGGGGCATCTGTAGATAAGGAAAAAGAAACAGGCTGGATTTTCATTGACCGGCCATAAGTAAGATTTGTATGTAAGCCTTAGGTTGAGAGGGGATTTCAGAGTATGCCAGATTTCTCGTAATGATCATGAAAGAACACATCGAAAAAATTCCGTTAGACCAATAACGGGATACGTGTGTCCTTTTTGACCCATTACGAGGAGCTTCGGCGTTTCTGAAATGATGAAACGAATCGGGGAGTGCCTCTATTGGAGGTGCTCCTCTTTGTCGTGTCATCCCAAATATATCCCCAGAGGTGTTATATATGAAAAGTCAATTGACCATCCAATCCAGTTCGATTACATTACGTCCACTAACGCTGGAAGACCAGGACGCACTGTATGCATTAACCCGACAACCCGAAATCACGGATATTCTTCCCGAATGGAGGATGACAGAGGAACAGCTGCATGGTTTTCTGCAATTCGTTGTTGGCAGTTACGAGCAGTTCGACCCGAAAGATGTAAGGGTCATGCTGGCTGTTGTGCACAACAAAGATCAGCAAATCATTGGCTGGTGTGGTGTGTTTCCCAATGACATGCTGGATAGTAATGATCGTGAAGTGGCTTACGCCATTTCAAGGGATTATCGGAATAAAGGGTATGTCACAGAAGCAGTGAATGCCTTAACGACATACTTGTTCGAGAATACTCTGTTGGATCGAATCGTGGGTATTGTAAAGCCGTTTAACCAGCCTTCACGCAAGGTGCTTGAACATGCTGGATTTCGTTATGTCTCTCGCAGAAAACTTTCGGATCAGGCTGACTACGATTATTTTGAACGATATAAAGTACAGCCGGCACCAGCATCTTCACTGGGGCTGCAATCTCAAGTTCATCTTCGCCGTGCACGCCAAGAGGATGCTGAAGTGCTTACGGAGATATGTACCAGAGCCTTTGATCATGCGATCAGGGTCTGGGCTATGGGAGACACAGTTCCGGACAGCAACCTTTGTCCACCAGGCTATTCGTCTGTTCGTATGCACAGTTACGTGATCCGTGAATGGGACTATTACGTTATTGAATGGGATGGATGCACCATTGGTGGAGTCAGTGTCAATGTATTGGGAAGCAGGCATGCGAGGCTGGATAAAATCTTTATTGATCCCGTTTGTCATGGTCGGGGTATAGGATCTCAGGTCATCAGGCTTGTTGAGGCCGAATTCCCTGAGATTGGGGTATGGAAGCTGGAGACCTCGGGAAGACAGCGGGATAATCATCATTTTTATGAGAAAATGGGTTATGTCTGTCTCTATGCGTCTGAAGATGAATATGGATATGAGAAAATCATAACAATAGAGCCTGTAATCCAGCTCCCATCCGAGGAATTATCCAACGTTAAGGGTGAGTCGATTAATGAATTTTACCAAGCTGATCTCGATTCACTTCGCTTCAGCACCAGCAATCTTCGGGATATCCGGATCACCGATTGCAACCTGAGTGGGGGTAAATTCACCAATCTGAATATGACCAGCATATTACTGGCCGATTTACGTTTAACAGATAGCAAGGTTGAATTCTGTGCTTTGGATGGTGTTCAATTTCAGGATACACATCTCGGCCAAGACAGAGTACCCATGCGTTGGGAGCATTGTGATCTCAAGGGCAGTCATTTCAATGACTGTGATCTATCCGACGTACAGTTGGAACGGTGCCAGGTGGCAGGAATGAAGATTAATGGAGTGGCTATAGAGGAGTTACTTGCTGCGTATGAATCCATGAAGGCCAAAAGATAAATTACTTATAGCGAAATAGAGAACGCCCGTTTCCGACCTTTGTGTTGGAAATGGGCGTTTTTTTGATGTTACGTTGTAAACAGTCAGCTATGCTGCAAAGCCTGAGGCTTTTTGCTAAATCCGGTACTTCCCGCGGTAAAGCCCATCTGTTGGTAGAATTCATGCGCAGCTTCACGATCCGGGCGATTACCGCTGTTTAGAGATAAGGAATCCACGCCATGAGTGGCTGCCCACTGCTCTGCTTCCAGAATAAGCTGACGACCGATGCCGGAGCTTCTGAACTGATCATGCACGATGAGAGCCATGATGCGGCAGTGTCTTCCGTTTTTTTCATATAGGTAAGATGTCTGTAGACCAATCAATCCAACGACACGGCCACGGACTTCGGCAACCAACGTTGCAAAGTTTGAATCCGCAGCGATATGCGAATAACGCACCTTCATCTCGGCATACGTGGTTGGATAACCGAGTTGATCCATAAGAATGACCATATCCTGCAGATCTTCAGGGGTACTGTTACGAATCGATACATTCAGACTCATGATCGCGTTGCCTCCTTTTGACGTTCTTTTAACGAGAGATCAATAATGGAATCCAGCAAACTGGCAAAGGAGATACCAGCAGCGGCTGCACTTTTGGGCAGCAGGCTATTTCGGGTAAGACCCGGAAGCGTGTTCACCTCAAGCACATAGGGCATGCCATCTCGAATCATCATGTCCACGCGAGCATATACACTGCATTTCAACACCCGGTAACAGGTTAATGCCGCCGCTTCTACACGTTTATGCAAATCGGCAGGCAAATGAACGACCTGCTCCTCAGCGCCGCAGTCATTATATTTGGAGGTGTAATCGAAAAAATCGGCATTTGAACGAATCGAGATAACAGGAAGCATCTGACCATCCAGAACGGCGCAGGTAATCTCTTCGCCCTCAATATATTGCTCGATCATGACGACTTCGTCCCAAACGAGAGCCGCTTCTACAGCCGCATGAAGAGCCGAGGGTTCCTGCACCACTTGTGTACCGATGCTGGAACCACCTGAATTGGGCTTTACCACAACGGGATATGTTAACTGCTGCACAGCGGTTGATGACAATTCATTCAGACTGCTTACCTGAAGCCACTCGCCAGTAGGTATACCCGCATGCTGTATGAGCCGTTTGGACATATCTTTGTCCATGCATACACTGCTCGCGAGTACACCACAGCCTGTATAAGGAACGCCCAGCGACTCTAACGTACCTTGAATCGTGCCATCCTCGCCGTATTTGCCGTGCAGAGCGAGCAGTGCCACATCCAATCCTGCGGCTTTCTCGATGAGATCACGCTTGCTGTTGATTTCCACCGGAATAACCTCATACTTCTGTCCATCCAGATGGTTGATCATCTCCTGTCCGGTGAGCAGGGAAACATCCCGCTCCGAAGATGTGCCACCCATAATAACGCCAACTTTCATGTGAATCCTCCTCATCTCATTTGAGCAACCGTCTCGCCAATGATGCGAATGCCTTTGCGAATGTTCTCATCGCTGACCCGGGAGAAGCCCAAACGCATTGTGTTTTGTCCCTGACCCGGTTCAAGATAAAAGGTATCCCCGGGCATGAAGGTAACGCCTTTTACCTTGCAAGCCGCCAGCAGTTCCCTCGTGCGGTATTCTGATGGAAATTGTACGAACAGGTGAAGGCCGCCTTCACCGGAAACCCGGCACATCGGCAGATACTGCCGCAAGCAGCGAACGACCAGCTCATATTTTCGCTTGTACTCCGTGCGGGCACGCTTCAAGTATTTCTCGAAATTGCCGTTGCTCAGATATTGATAAAGCAGTGACTGATCCAGCGTCGAGGTATGAATGCTGCGCGCCCGTTTCATGCTTTCCAGATAATCAATCAGCGCCGCATCCGCAATGACCCAGCCTACGCGCAGTCCCGGAAACAAAACCTTGGAGAAGCTACCCAGATATACGAGTCCGTTCCCTTTGCCCACACTGGCAATCAGAGGGGAGACATGGGAACCGGAATACCGCAATTCCTCGTTAAAGCCGTCTTCAATAATCGGCACATGGTACTGGTTCATCAACCGAATGATCTCTGTCCGTTTGGCAGGTGATGTGACGATCCCGGTTGGATTGTGGTAAGAGGGTACGAGATAGGCCAGATCATACGGGTTTGCTTCAAGTTCCCGTTCCAGCTGCCGCAGATTCAGACCATCTGATTCCATATCCACACCGGTGAGATGGAATTGATGAAGCCTCAGATTTTTAACAGCGGTATGGTGTGTCGGGTTTTCGCACAGGGCCCTACCGCTTTTTTTGCGAAGTGCACCCAGTACCAGATCAAAACCTTCCGTAAATCCGTTGGTAATCAGAATATCCTTGCCGGTCAGGTCAACACCTTTATTTTCCATATATTGCAGCAGATACTTCATAAGAGGCCTGTAGCCTTGCGCATATCCGTAATTCAACAGCACTTCACCTTCAAGCGACATCCGGTCGAGAAAGGCTCTTTTTACATTGTGCATGTCGAACAGCTTCTCATCGGGCGCAATGCTGGTAAATGAAATCTCACCGCGCTCCGATCCTGAGCCATGCTTCATCAGATCATATTGCTCCGCCTGAATTGCGTAGTCACTGACACGTTCGTTCCAGTCCAGCTGCCACCCGGACGTTGCCTCAGGTGCATCAATGGTTGAACTAACGTAATTGCCTTTTCCTTTGACCGCGTAGATCAGGCCTTCTTCCTCCAATTCAGCATAGGCCAGCAGAATCGTGCTGCGGCTTACTTTCATGAGTGTACTGAGTTCGCGGGTAGAAGGAAGCTTTTGTTTGGCTTGCAGGCCGCCTTTGAGCATCAATCGCTTCATATAATCTTTGACTTGTATATATACAGGGCGGTCCTCCGTCAATTGCAGATCGGAATACATCCCATCACTCCCTTATTTGCTATCTTGCCATATTATAACCCCCGCAGAAAGAACCACGATACCTCTGTTTCCCTGCGGGAGTGGTTAGTTGTTTGGGCAAAACGTAAAAAAGCCCTGGCATCATGCCGGGCTGGGGTGAAACGTGATCCATCTTTTATAGTGCTGCTGCTATAACTTTCTAGGTTGGCGTTGCATGACTAGTCTCTCTAGGATCGATAGCTGTCTGTCCTTCTACGTGTGTCTATTTACTCTCGTACGGCTATAATTGCAGGCTTTCTAGGTCAATCCAATTCTATACTAGCTTCGTAAATCTAGGATCTTTCTACGTTTGCTTGCTGCAAGGGTCGATTAGATGATGAATCTTAAAGCTATAAGGCTAAGTTCTTGCTAACTGTACTCTTGTCGTGCGCGCGTAACAGAATTCAGTATGAAAAAGATGATCAATCATAGGGTACAATAGACGGAAGTAGATATAAAGACATATGTCTTAGTGCCCAAATTCTTCCTCATACCCCTATAGTACCACTTTGAATCAGGGAAGTTAACCTTTTTTTTGAAATATTTGTCGTAATAGTTGAAAAAAGCTTGAATCTTGCTTCTTATTAATGAAATGGTTTCCCTTTATAATATATGATAGGATGTAAACCTATAGATAATGAGGAAGTGAACCTATTGATTAATATTACTGTGCCAACACCAGATGTCATTATCACGAAGCAGGCTGATCCACAGCTTAGCCACATTTATGGATTCACCGATTTCCACCTGATTACGCGGGAAAAGGGCGGTATCTTTATGTTTTACAATGCCGATGATGAGTTGTTATTTGTCGGGAAAGCACGAAAATTAAGACCGCGCATCAAGAAGCATTTTGAAGATACCGTATCACCAATGAAGTCACACCGCGAGGAAGTAACCACCATTGAAGTGTGCGTTATTGAAGATCCGGTGGATCGCGAAATTTACGAGACCTATATCATCAACACGATGCGTGCGAAATACAATGTAGATAAAGTGTTGTACAAATAAGTATCTCGAATGTGCCCCAAGAGCGATAAGAATGGGAATCAAATGATGGAATGTACTGAATAAAGTGTAAAGTATTTTTCGCAAAGTTTTGGGACATATAGCCTATGCCTTGCGTCAACAGACAAGGGTGTGATCTGCGGATTGCATCCCACGTCTGCTTGGAAGCATTAGAATTTTTATTTTTCAATATGCAATTTAATATGTAGTTCGTAGAAATGGCAATGTAGAACGTAGAGATGGTAATACAGGATTAACCAAATACATAGAAGAGGTGATTGCTTTGATCGGACGTAGCGGTAACCCTACACTCAAAGATAGTACGTTTGAAGACTCCAGAGGTTATGGAGATGACCGGTATCAGACCAGAATGACGATCAACGGTACGGTAAACAAGGCGTTTATTACGCTGGTAATTCTGCTGGGCAGTGCATTTGCATCCTGGATGATGTTTTTCAATGGGCAGGAAGTGCTTCCTCTTGCATATGGAGGGGCAATCGTCGGATTTATCCTCGCATTGATTATTTCATTTAAACCTGTTGCAGCGCCTTACCTTGTGCCGATCTATGCCGTGGCTGAAGGGATGTTCCTCGGTGCCCTCTCGGCTACATATGAATACTTGTACAACGGCATTACGCTGCAAGCTGCATTGCTGACCATGGCTGTCTTTATTGCTCTGCTGATGGCATACAAGACTAGACTGATCAAAGCTACGGAGAATTTCAAGCTGGGGGTTGTCGCGGCAACCGGAGGCATCATGATTATGTATCTCCTCAGTTTTGTTCTTGGTTTGTTCGGGATTACCGTTCCCTATCTGCATGACAACAGCCTGATCGGAATCGGGATTTCTGTCGTCATCGTTATTGTGGCCGCACTGAATCTGGTACTTGATTTCGACTTTATTGAAAGTGGTGCCGACAACGGTGCTCCGAAATATATGGAGTGGTACGGTGCATTTGGATTAATGGTTACGCTGGTATGGCTGTATATTGAAATTATTCGTTTGCTTGGGAAGCTGCGGAGCCGGGATTAATTCAATTCAAAATTCTTCAAACCTAATCATATATTATCTCTTCAAAAGCTAACTCGTGCTCAAAACACGCAGTTAGCTTTTTTGCCTTTTACGGGATAGTCATAACATCGAACTGTGTACATTCTTCCATATATGGATTGACTGAATGGAAAAGAATGTGATATTTTAATTGATAATGATTATCATTTTCGTTAGTCTAATATAGTACCGGCTGTAATGCCCTGTACATTTTCATATCAAACCGATCAAGCAGATCGAAAGGAGTGGCCTTATGTTACTGGAAAATGATTCGCAGACCTCTGCGCACTTGCCCGTTACCGGCCGCAGTCCCAAGACGGATCTTGCCAAGGTAAAAGTATATATGGACGAGCACTATGACGAACCATTGTCTATTGCCGATCTCGCCCACAAAGCCAATATCAGTGCGAAATATTTCGTGGATCTGTTCAAGAAAACCTACGGACAGAGTGCAATGGAATATCTGACCGATCTTCGCATTAATCGTGCGAAACGATACCTGAAAGAAACAGGGTACAAGCTCCGTGAAATCGCACTGAGAGTAGGCTATAGCGATGAGTATTATTTTAGCCGCAAATTTAAAAAGGAAGTGGGCGTATCTCCTTCGGATTATGCCAAAAATGCGAGGAAACGAATCGCCACCTGCTCCTCCAGTATCATTGGACAGCTGCTGGCGCTTAATGTCATGCCTGTCGCTGCGCCGATTGATCCCAAATGGACCGCTTATTATTATAACGTGCACCGGACAGAGATTCAGTCTCATCTGAGACTGACCGACCCTTATACCAGCTTGAGATTTGAAGCCAACGTGGAGCGGTTGGTTCATATTCGGCCGGACGCTATTGTGGGTACCGACCAGATCGGTGAACAGGATCAGGCCAAGCTGGCTGAGATTGCACCATGTTGTTTTGTACCGAAGTATCACTTGGATTGGCGTGCGCAGTTACGCATGATTGCTGCTTTTCTGGAACGGGAGGAACAGGCAGAGCAGTGGATTAGCGTATACAGTCAGCGAGTCGAGAAGGCACGGGATTCCGTAAAGCAGAAAGTGGGCCGAGAGAAGGTCATCGTTGTCCGAGTGTATGGTCAGCACCTGTATTTGTATCGAAATCCCGGCATTGAAGAAGTCTTGTACAATAATGGATTACAACTGGAGACGTTCCCTGATGTTCAGGCCAACACACAGTTAACCTTGGAACAACTGGCTGCGCTAAATCCAGATCGGATTCTTGTTATGGTGTGTCCTGAAGCTGCATCACGTGCCTACTGGCTCAGTCTGCAACACTCGCCAGTATGGCGTCAGCTTAAGGCAGTAAGGCAGTACCAGATTCATCTAATTACAGGTGATCCCTGGTTTGACTACTCTGCCGTAGGTGTGATGCGCATGCTGGATGAAGCGCTGCTGATTTTCACGGGATATTGTCCAAATGTATATCTGGATAACGTCCATGGTGATTCCCAGGCTACATGACATATAATCCATCTATCTAAATGAGAATGTTTATCAAGGGGGATATGTCATGTTTCAACAGAAAAAAGGTAACGGACACCGTTCCGTTCGTCCATTTCGTAGTGCCGGTTTCTCGGCCTTGCTCGTACTGGTATTGATTACGGGTCTGCTATCAGCCTGTGGCTCAAAATCAGAAAATGAGGGAGAAGCACAGAAAGAGCAGCCAACAACGGAGGCTTCGACTACGGCCTCATCAGGGACTGCTGTATCCGAAGAGAACACGGAAGAAACCAAAGGTGAACGAACTGTCAAAGACGATCTGGGACATGATGTTATCGTTCCTGAGCATACAGAGCGTGTTTTTGCACCTTATCTGGAAGACTCTCTGCTGACACTAGGCGTTAAACCGGTAGCTCAGTGGGCGAGTGGTACGCAAGGCCATGTTTACCTTCAGGATCAGTTAAGCGGAGTGCCAACACTGGATTTCTCCAGTGGATTGCCTTCTCCTGAAGCACTGATGGCGTACAATCCGGATTTCATTATTCTACACACGGCCCAATATGCCGAGAACGGTGTATATGAGAGTTATTCGAAAATTGCACCAACCTACGTATTTACGAATGCTTCGGGTGATGTCGAGAAGTCTTTGCAGGTAATTGGTGATCTGCTGGGCAAAACGGCCGAGGCCGAAAAAGCCATTGAAACGTATCATGCCAAGGTAGATGATGCCAAGGCCAAGCTCGCCAAAGTGACCGAGGGCAAGAAAGCAGCGATTATTCGTTTTGCACCTCGTGGGATCAGTATGATGGGTGGTAACTACTTTAGTGGTTACGTGGTATATCAGCAATTGGGACTTGGCAAGCCAACACTGGTGCAAACGGAGAACAGCGCAACGGTATCGACCGAGGTGTTGCCTGAGATTGACGCCGACTTTATTTTCACGGTGGAACAGGGTCCTGGGAGCATGAAGGAAATGACGGATACGAAAGTATGGAATAGCATGCCAGCCGTTAAAGCTGGACATGTATACGCAGTGGAGCCAGCTCCGTGGCTGGGCGGCGGATTGATTGCTTACGGTCATGTCATTGACGACACGCTGAAGGCGTTAACGCAATAATAGAGACAATCTATTGATGTATTGATCACAATATGAGAAATGTAGCTCCCTACGGAGTGCCAGAAACAACTGGAAAAATTCCAGCGTTTCAGGTATTTCGTGAGGGAGTTTTTTTATTTTTAGGGGTAACCAGGCAAGTTACAGAAATGTGGAAATATGGAGATAATCAAAACCATTTCTGGATATCGTCCATGGGACAGCAGGATGGACTCTCTTATAATTGGTAATGAGAATCAATCTCATACAAATATGTGTAGTTCAGTATTCATCTTATATACGCAGAACAACGAGGAGGAACCATCCGTAATGAAGTTTCAGCCCAATCAACCCGCATCTGGCACCCTTGAACATATCGCACGCAGTACCGTACAGATTCCACGTGCCGAACAATGGACCATGAAATCACAGAGCGGCAATCATGCCTATCAGATCATGGTATTCCAACCGGCAGAAGCGCCACCGCCATCAGGATATCCGGTGATCTACCTGTTGGATGCCAACTCGGTGTTTGGCACCATGGTGGAGGCCGTTCGTGTACAGGGCCGCAGACCGGAGAAGACCGGAGCACTTCCGGCCATTGTTGTTGGCATCGGGTATCCAACGGCGGGCCCTTTTTCACCGCACCGTTACTATGACTTTACCCCGCAAGCGACAACAGAATATACACAGAATTCGGATGGAACGCCTTTACCGAAGCAGGGTGGAGCCGATGAATTCTTGCAGTTTATTGAAGAAGAGCTGAAGCCGGATATGGAACAGCAGTTCCGGATTGACCGGAGCAGACAGGCTATTTTTGGTCATTCCCTTGGTGGATTGTTCGTTTTGCATACGTTGTTCAAGAAACCGGAAGCTTTCCGCTATTACATTGCCGGCAGTCCTTCCCTTCACTGGAATCAGAACGTCATGCAGGCGGAGGAACAGGAGTTTGTCGCACGGCTGGAGCAGCATCCCGTGAACGTCAAGGTGTGGATTGGCATGGGTGAACAGGAGAAGACGCATCCTGCCCGCAACAACGATAAGGCTTCGAGTCTTACAGAACGGTTATCGGCGCTGAATCAGCCGGGTCTGGACATTAAATATACCGAGTTTGAAGAAGAAAACCATGTATCCGTATTGCCGTTTCTGATTAGTCGTACGATGCGTTTTGCCTGCAGCCCGGAGTCGTAGAAGGAAAGAGGCGACAGTATTTTTAATCTGACGTATCGGTAGGGAGATTGGGCGAAAGACAAGCGGAGTGAAATGTTATGGATTTACGGATGATCCAATCAGGTTCAGCAGGCTAACATATCTCTCCAACAGGAGAGGGAGCAGTAATGCAAGGGAGGAACAGGAGTGAGTTACACAGGGATTGATGGAAAAGTAGCCGTAGTCACCGGGGCTGCGCAAGGCATCGGTGAAGCCGTGGCAAGGTTGCTTGCCGAGCAGGGCGCTATTGTTGCAGCTTTCGACGTACGTGAGGATCAGTTGAATCAACTGGTCACAGATCTGCATAGTCAGGGTCATCAGGCAACAGCCTGTCCTATGGATATATCTAACCGTCAATCCGTTGAAGATGCAATCCAGCGTATTGAGAAGACATTAGGTCCGATTGGCATTCTGGTGAATGCAGCGGGAGTACTATACACAGGGGCTGTGAGTGAGCTCCGTGATGAAGAATGGACAAGAACTTTTGATGTGAATACACATGGTGTATTTTACATGTCCCGTGCTGTGGTGCGATACATGGCCGAACGTCAATCAGGAGCGATTGTTACTGTCGGTTCAAATGCTTCTGGCGTGCCCCGGATGCACATGTCTGCTTACGTAGCTTCCAAAGCGGCTTCAACCATGTTCACCAAATGTTTGGCGCTTGAATACGCCTCAGACCATATCCGCTGTAACATTGTATCTCCAGGTTCGACGGATACCGATATGCAGCGTGCATTGTGGGTGGATGAGCATGGAGCACAGGCCGTTATCGCGGGTTCTCCGCAAGCTTATCGACTGGGCATACCACTGAACAGGCTGGCGTTGCCATCGGATATCGCGGATAGTGTGCTTTTTTTGGTATCGGATCAGGCTAGACATATTACGATGCATAACTTGTGTGTGGACGGAGGCGCCACGTTAGGTGCCTGAATCAAGATAAGGAGATGATAATCATGTCAAAAGCGGGTACGGTTGCTGCAACTTCCGCCTTACACCTTCTGGAACAATATCGGGAGGGGACGTCCTTTTTCTGGTCTTCACCGCAACATACCCTGTTAGCTCAAGGGGAACAGATTCGATGGTCTGCCATGGAGGTATCAGAAGAGAATACACCTGATTCCATGGGCGCGGTTAGTATTAACGAACAAAAGCGTAATGAAGCAACGCAGCTTTTCATTCACCGGATGGAGCAGCTGATGGAAAAGGCGAGACGCTTGGGCCAACCGAAACCGATTGTGGTTGGCGCCATTCCGTTCGATCCGATACATTCTTCTGCTGAGCTATTCGTGCCAGAGAAGATCCAATGGGCTGAGCCCTTATCCCCGGACGCCAGAGCATTGGTGGGAAAATATCCAGCCGCGGTGGATTGTGAGGTACGTGAAGAACCTGCCGGAGCCATGTTCCAACAAAGCGTAAACAACGTTTTATTGAATCTGAATCAAGGCGATCTCCACAAAGTTGTGTTATCTCGTACACTTCATGTGACTTCACAGGCGTTAGTGAACACGCATCAGTTACTCCGTAATTTGTTCAGGGATAACACACACGGATATACATTTGCAGTTCCAATGACGAAGCTATCTCAATTGAAAGGTGATATAACAACGAATAATCGCGCTGTTGTTGAGGAGGGAAATGACACCCATCGGACGTATGTCGGAGCGAGTCCCGAATTGCTGGTTACCCGGAAAGGATCCAAAGTGAGAGCCAATCCACTCGCCGGGTCTGCTGCCCGGAGTGAAGATCCGGCTGAAGACCGCCGCCGTGCAGAAGCACTGCTGGCTTCAGCAAAAGATCGCCATGAACATGCAGTAGTCATTGAGGCTGTGGCGGAAGCACTGCGTCCGCTGTGCAAGCAGCTATCCGTCCCGGCCGAACCTTCCTTGATCCAGACACGGACCATGTGGCACTTATCCACGGAAATTCACGGAGAGCTTGCTGATGTGAACACATCATCACTGGAACTTGCCTTTGCTCTTCATCCTACACCAGCAATCTGTGGAACACCTGTACAGGCCGCTCGGGAAGCCATCCGAGAACAGGAACCGTTTGAACGGGGATTATTCACTGGCATGGTGGGATGGTGTGACAGTGACGGTGACGGCGAGTGGGCTGTAACGATCCGCTGTGCGGAAGTGGAAGGCGATACGCTTAAACTGTTCGCTGGCGCGGGTATTGTGGCAGGTTCTACAGCAGAAGCGGAGCTGGCAGAGACCTCAGCGAAATTCGGAACAATGCTGCTCGCCATGGGTTTGGATTCATCTGTGTCCAGTATAAAGGAGGAATGAGTGATGCTGTCAGGATTTCAGGCCTGGCCTGAGGAAATTGCCGAACGTTATCGTCAGGAAGGCTGCTGGGAAGGAATTACGTTTGGAGAAATGCTCCGCCAGCGTGCTGATCTATATGGCAATCGGGTAGCCGTTATCAGTGGCGAACAACAATTAACCTACACTGAGCTGAACGACCGGGTGGATCGTCTGGCCGCTGGCTTACATGCCAAGGGAATACGACAGCATGATCGGGTTATTATCCAGCTGCCCAATATTACGGCATTTATTGAGGTGTGTTTTGCCTTATTCCGCATTGGTGCACTGCCGGTATACGCCCTGCCCTTGCACCGGAAGAGTGAGATTACGTATTTTGCCCGTTTCTCTGAGGCTGTAGCATACGTGATACCTGATCAGGATGGAGGGTTTGATTACCGCACGCTGGCAGAAGAGGTTCAGGCAGAGGTTCCGGGACTTCGGCAAGTATTCGTGGCGGGAGAAGCGGGGCGATTCACGGCTGTGGAAGATGTCTATGCAGCACCAATCACCCTGCCGTATGAGCCAATTTCTTCGGACGTTGCTTTTCTTCAGTTGTCTGGCGGGAGTACTGGTCTGTCCAAAATGATTCCCCGCACCCATGATGACTACATCTACAGTTTGCGAAGAAGTGTGGAGGTCTGTGGACTTACCCCAGAGAGTGTTTACTTGGCCGTTCTGCCTATAGCACACAATTATCCGATGAGCTCCCCGGGCTTTCTGGGTACGCTGTATGCGGGTGGAACCATTGTACTGTCACGCGGGTCCAGTCCCGATGAAGCTTTTCCTCTCATTTTGCGTCATCAGGTGACCATAACGTCTCTTGTACCGCCACTCGCGCTTATATGGTTAAATGCGGCGGCGACCCGGGGAATTAAACTTCCCTCACTTGAGGTGCTTCAAGTTGGTGGAGCCAAATTCAGCGCCGAGGTGGCTGCACGTGTCCAACCCGTCCTGGGTTGCACTTTGCAGCAAGTGTTCGGCATGGCGGAGGGACTGGTGAACTACACCCGTCTGGATGATCCGCTGCATGTCATCGTTAACACTCAGGGTAAGCCGATGTCTCCGTATGACGAAGTACGAATTGTGGATGACGAGGACATGGATGTGGAACAGGGACAATCGGGGCATTTACTGACACGAGGGCCTTATACGATTCGAGGTTATTACAAGGCTGGGGAGCATAATGCCAGATCGTTTACCACAGACGGTTTCTATCGTACAGGAGATATTGCCAGTCTTACCGCTGATGGATATCTCGTTGTGGAAGGACGGGCGAAGGATCAAATTAACCGTGGCGGCGATAAAGTGGCAGCCGAGGAAGTGGAAAATCATCTGCTTGCCCATCCTTCCGTACATGATGCGGCATTGGTATCCATGCCGGATGAATATTTGGGCGAGCGCTCCTGTGCATTTATCGTGCCGAGCGGTGAAGCTCCGTCAGCTGCCGAAGTGAAATCTTTTCTGCGTAATCGGGGGCTTGCGAGCTATAAAATACCGGATCGGATTGAGTTTGTGCAGTCTTTTCCCAAAACTCAAGTTGGCAAAGTAAGCAAAAAAGCGTTGCGCGAGATGATTACGGCCAAACAGCCCATATCCTGATTGTTATTTCGGATAGATAGCACTACACACAGTGATGAACTTGATTGTGATCAATAAAGCTGAAAAGAGGGATATTCATGGCACTTCCAAAGATTCAACCCTATGCAATGCCTGTAGAGTCGGAGCTTCCCGTCAACAAGGTAACGTGGACACCGGATGCGAAGCGGTCGGTACTCCTGATCCATGATATGCAGCAATATTTTATGAACGCCTTTACGGCAGGACAATCCCCTGTTGTGGAGCTGATCGATCATATTTCACAGCTTCGTGCGAAGTGTCATGAGCTTGGCATTCCGGTGGTTTACTCTGCTCAACCGGGCGGACAGACTCCGGAGCAGCGCGGGTTACAGCTGGACTTTTGGGGTGCAGGAATTGATGGAGGACCTGTACAAAAAGAAATTATTGATGCACTCGCACCTGCCCCGCAGGATACATTCATGACCAAATGGCGATACAGCGCCTTCCAGAAGACAGAACTGTTTGAACTAATGCAGCGGGATGGTCGCGATCAACTGATCGTCTGCGGCATTTATGCTCATATCGGATGTCTGATGACCTCCTGCGAAGCCTTTATGAGAGACATTCAGGCATTCCTGGTGGCGGATGCAGTAGCTGATTTCTCGGCGGAAAAACATCGCATGGCCCTGACTTATGCAGCAGAACGGTGCGCGGTGACACTGACAACCGGGCGTTTGCTTGAGTCGCTACATGTCACGGCCGAAGGCGTAATTAAAGGAACAGTAAAGTCGGATGCAGGTAAACAAGGTGAACAAGCCTCTGCTACACCCGCTCAAGTGAATGTATTACAGGCTGAGCAGCAAACGGCATCCGCAGCGGGTAAGCTCCAAAACGGACATGATAGCGTTGACCATGTGACATTGGAAGCATTAAGAAATCAGGTCGGCGAGATGCTCCAGGAGCAGCCTGGTAACATTGGGGAGCACGATGATTTGATCCAAAACTGGGGACTGGATTCCATTCGTATTATGAGTCTGGCTGAGCGCTTTCGTGTGGAAGGCGCGGGGGTAACGTTCGTGGATCTGGCGGAGCAGCCTACATTGGCTGCTTGGGCAGCGTTGCTGGACAAGGCCAAAAATAAGGTGCTCCCGAACGGAGACTACTTTTGAGCGGGGCCGTGCATACGTCGCATAGTCGGAACACGTCTTGGCCCCTGTCCGCTGCACAGTCTGGCATCTGGTTCGCTCAGCAGTTGAATCCGGACAATCCGATGTACAATACCGCCGAGTATGTGGTCATCGAGGGTAGCGTAGACACCGGACGCTTCGAAGAAAGTGTGCGACAGACCGTCTCGGAAGCAGAATCGCTGAATATGGTTTATGGCGAAAATGAACGAGGTCCATGGCAGTCTTTGAACAACAACCCGAATCATTGGACATTTCATGTCATCGACGTAAGGGAGGAGCCGGAACCCCACACAGCAGCACTGGCCTGGATGAAAAAAGATCTGGCCAATCCCGTCAATCTGGCGACAGGTCCACTCTTCACGGAGGCCTTGTTCCAGGTAAGCCATGATTGTTATTACTGGTATCAGCGCATCCATCATATCGCGATTGATGGATATGGCGTTTCGCTGATTACCCGCAGGGTGGCCAGTCTATATTCTACAAGTGTAAGAGGAGAAGCTGTAGATCAAGTGCAGCAGGGGGCGTCGTTTGGCTCGTTGACGGCCGTTCTTCAGGAAGACGAGGCTTATCTTGGCTCGGTGGACAAAGAGCAGGATCGTCAGTTCTGGATGGATCGGTATGCAGATGAACCGGATGTTGTCAGCCTGGGGGAACGGGCTCCGCGAACCTCGACCTATTTCCTGAGACAGAGCGGACTGCTAACACAGCCGCAGCGCGAGCAATTGCAGGCGGCAGCGGCAAGGTTCGGTGTGACTTGGCCGGATTTGTTTGTAGCGGCAACGGCCATTTACGTACACCGAATGACAGGGGTGACCGATATTGTGCTGGCCCTGCCCGTGATGTGCCGTTTGGGATCAACATCCCTGCGGGTTCCGGGTATGGTCATGAATGTGCTTCCGCTGCGTCTCAACGTAGAGTCGGATCTGACCGTGTCCGAGTTGCTGAAACAGGTTGTGCAGGAGATTCGGACGGTACGCAAACATCAACGCTATCGGCACCAGGATCTGCGGCGTGATCTGAAGCTGCTTGGAGAGAATCGCCGCCTGTTCGGACCCATGATTAATGTCATGCCATTCCACCATGAATTGAACTTTGCGGGGCAGCGCGGCATGATTCACAACCTGTCCACGGGCCCGGTGGACGATCTGTCCATCCATGTTGTAGACCAAGGGCATGGTCACGGGCTGAGTATTGATTTTGACGCGAATCCGTCCATCTACAATGATTCCGAACTGCTGAACCATCAGCTTCGTTATATGCAGCTGCTGAACCTGGTGATGCAGGAGGGGATGGAGACGGGAACGGTGGGGCGACTGGAATTGCTGCTCCCTGCCGAACGTGAGCAAGTATTGGTGACATGGAATGGAACGGGACAGGTGACAGCCGATAGCAATTCGGCAGCACTGTTTGAACAGCAGGTCCGCCGCACGCCTTCCGCAACGGCGCTGACATTCGAAGGGGCGTCCCTGACGTATGCAGAGCTGAATGAACGGGCGAATCAGTTGGCTCATGAATTAATACAACGATATCAGGCAGGACCGGAACAACGGGTGGCCATTGCTCTGCCTCGTTCGCTTGAAGTGGTCATTGCCATTGTGGCTGTCCACAAAACGGGCGCCGCTTATCTGCCGCTTGACCCTGATTACCCCGAAGAGCGTTTGACCTACATGTTGGAGGATGCCAATCCTGCTTGTGTGGTGACGGTAATGAACCAGGTTTCCAGTTTGCCGACAACATCCAGTGTACCGATGATGGTCTTGGATGAACCGAATACTGCTACAGCAGTGAGTCGCCAGCCTGGAAGTAATCCCGAAAGTGATGATCTGACAAATACAGCTTCTCTGCTCAATCCTTCGTATATTATCTACACTTCAGGTTCTACCGGTAAGCCCAAGGGCGTAGCCGTAACCCATCTGGGACTGGCGAATCTGCTTGAGGATATGAAGACGAGACTACAAGTGGCTCCGAAGGATCACTGGCTGTCGGTGACCACGATTGCTTTTGATATATCCGTGCTGGAAGTCTTCCTGCCGCTAACGACGGGTGCCCGGCTGGATATTGCGCATAAAGAGACGATTCTTGATCCGGTAGCTCTCGCTGGGAAAATGAGAGAGCTGGGAACGACCATCATGCAGGCTACGCCTACGTTATGGCAGTCTTTGGTGACGAGCCGGCCAGGGCGATTCGATGGGCTAACCGTGATTACCGGAGGAGAGGCGCTGACGGAGGAACTGAGGCTTTCTTTGCAGGAGCTGGGGTGTCACGTCAATAACCAGTACGGTCCGACCGAGACGACCATTTATTCCACGGCTGCTTCGTTCGACAGAGGGGCGATGGGGAAACCGTCGATTGGTGGTCCGGTTCGCAACACGCAGCTATATGTGCTGGATCAAGGGTTGAAGCCAGTACCTTCGGGTGTAGCAGGGGAACTGTATATCGCAGGCGAAGGGCTTGCGCGCGGGTATTTGGGCAGGCCTGATCTGACCGCAGAACGCTTTGTAGCCAATCCCTTCGGTCAGCCAGGCAGTCGGATGTACCGTACAGGAGATTTGGCGAAATGGCTGCCGGATGGTTCCATCGATTATTTGGGTCGTGCTGATCATCAGATCAAAATTAGAGGTTTCCGGATAGAACTGGGCGAGATTGAATCGGTAATCTACAGATATCCAGGTATAGCTCAGGTCACGGTCATGGCTCGCGAGGACCAACCGGGAAACCAGCGACTGGCTGCGTATGTAGTGGCTGAGTCTGAACCCGAGAATCGTATGGATCTGGCAGAACTAAGAGCTTACGTGGCGGATGCATTGCCGGATTACATGGTGCCTTCTGCATTCACGCTACTGCCCGAGATGCCGCTGACACCGAATAAAAAGATTGATCGCAAACGGCTTCCTGTACCTACTTTGCAGTCCAATGCCACTGGGCGGGAGGCGCGCACACCACAGGAGGAAATTCTGTGCAGTCTGTTTGCCGAGATTCTTGGTGTTGGTCGTGTGGGCATTGACGATGATTTCTTTGAACTGGGTGGGCACTCCCTGCTGGCTGGACGAATTACAGCACGTATCCGTGATGTATTCGGTGCAGATCTGACCATTGGCAGTGTGTTTGAAGCTCCAACCGCCGCAGGCCTGGCCAAACGATTGGATCAGGCAAAATCGGTGAGACCTGTTATTCAGCCTGTTCCACGTCAGGGGGAGCTTCCGCTCTCCTTTGCCCAGCGAAGATTGTGGTTTATGTATTGTCTGGAAGGCGCCAATCCGACGTATAACATTCCGCTGGTTGCCCGGTTGGCCGGGAGGCTGGATACGGATGCTCTGGAGAACGCCCTGCAGGATATTGTAGACCGTCATGAGACATTACGAACGTTGTATCCGCCTGAAATGGGTTCTGCGAGCCAGCATATTCTGAATGCTGCTGACGTCAAAGTGAAATTGAATATAACCGCTGCTGCGGAGCGGGAGCTTCCCGAGCTTCTGACAGAAGCGTCACGCTACAGCTTCCAGCTATCCACGGAACCAGGCATCCGTGCCGAGTTGTTCAGAACTGGCCCGGATGAGCATGTGCTGCTGTTGCTGCTGCATCATATTGCAGGGGATGGATGGTCATTGTCACCGCTCATCCGCGATCTGTCGGAGGCTTATGCGTCACGCTTGCGGAGTGTTTCACCTACCTGGGAGCCGCTGCGCATTCAATATGCCGACTATGCGGTGTGGCAGGAGAGATTGCTAGGGGATGAGAAACAGCAGGACAGTCTGATTGCAAGACAGATGGAATTCTGGAGTAACCAGCTGGCCAATTTACCAGAGCAGGTTACATTCCCTACAGATTACGCCCGTCCAGTCGTGTCCAGTTATCGCGGTGGGTCGGTGCCTTTTACGATCAGTCAACGTTTGCATGAGCAATTGATGGTCATCGCACGTGAGAATAAAGTCAGCCTATTCATGGTGCTGCACTCGGCACTGTCCTTGCTGCTTACCCGAATGGGAGCAGGAACGGATATCGCGATAGGAACACCGATTGCCGGACGGAGCGATGATGCGCTGGATGAAGTCGTCGGAATGTTCATTAACACTCTTGTACTGCGTACCGACATTTCAGGTGATCCAACATTCCGCGAACTGCTGGCCCGTGTGCGGGAAGTCGACCTGGCTGCATATGAACATCAGGATCTACCCTTTGAACGGTTGGTTGAAGTGTTAAATCCGCCTCGATCCCGTTCCAAACATCCGCTCTTCCAAGTGATGCTTGTGCTGCAAAATACACCGGATATTCGTCTTGAACTGCCGGGTATTGCGGCGGAAACCCGCATGCATGGTGTGGGATCATCCAAATTTGATCTAACCCTTGAGCTGACAGAGCAGCGTCAGCATAACGGATCTCCAGGCGGAATTGAAGGTGTGCTGGAATATAGTTCGGATCTCTTCCGGGAATCTACTGCAGGTGAACTTGTGATTCGATTGATGCAGGTGCTTGAAGATGCCGTGCAGCAGTTGGATGAACGAATCAGCAGATTTCATGTCGTGACCCCGACAGAGCAGGCACAGCTTGAAAAAGAATGGTCCTTTACGCTGAGTGAGGATGCACAACTGACCATAGCCGAGCGCTTTGAAATACAAGCAGCGGCTCATCCGGGTGCGACTGCCATGACCTGTGGGGATATTACCTTGAATTACAGGGAGCTGAATGCAAGAGCCAATCAGCTTGCCAGATTACTGATCGCTCAAGGCGTGGGACCCGAGCATATGGTAGCGCTGGCCTTACCTCGCTCCGTTGAAATGGTTGTGGGCATTCTCGCTGTGTTAAAAGCAGGAGCCGCTTATCTGCCGCTCGACCCCAATTATCCGGCAGATCGGTTGACACATATGCTGACAGATGCAGCACCGAAAGTCATGGTAACGAGTACAGAGGTATTCACCTTGCTTCCACAGGTATCGGAAATTCAGTGTATTAATATGGACGATTCGCATACTTTGCAGCAATTGGGGATGCTGGATGATCGAAACCCTGCGGATCGTGAACGCAATGGGCGTGTAACACCACTGAGTCCGGCTTACATGATCTATACCTCAGGTTCGACAGGCAAGCCCAAAGGGGTCGTGATTCCGCATGCCAATGTCATCCGTTTATTGGATGCCACGCAGCACTGGTTCCACTTTGACGCGAGTGATGTGTGGACCTTGTTCCACTCTTATGCATTTGACTTCTCCGTCTGGGAAATCTGGGGGCCGCTGCTGCATGGAGGGCGATTAGTCGTTGTTCCTCATGAAATCAGCCGTTCACCTGGAGCGTTCCTGGAATTGCTCGCTGAGCAAAAGGTGACCGTATTGAACCAGACGCCATCTGCGTTCTACCAACTTATGCAGGCTGACCGGGAAAATCCGGTCTGGGGACAGCAGCTCGCACTTCGTTATGTCGTTTTTGGAGGCGAAGCACTGGAGCTGGGCCGCTTGGATGATTGGTACGAGCGCCATGCTGATGATGCGCCAAAACTCATCAATATGTATGGCATCACCGAGACAACGGTTCACGTCAGCTACAAGGAACTGCATGCAGGTAGTTCTACCGAAGGTGCAAGCAGCTGGATTGGATGCGCCATACCGGATCTGCGGGTATACGTGCTGGATAATCAACTGGAGCCTGTGCCGACAGGAGTAACCGGAGAGATGTATGTATCCGGGGCAGGTCTGGCTCGTGGTTATTGGAATCGACCTGATCTTACAGCTGAGCGATTCGTTGCTGATCCATACGGTCCGCCAGGTAATCGTATGTACCGGACAGGAGATTTGGCGAAGCGTCTGCATGATGGCTCGCTCGATTATTTGGGCCGGGCGGATCAGCAGGTGAAAATTCGGGGATTCCGCATTGAGCTTGGCGAGATTGAAGCAGTGCTGGCAAGGCATCCAAGCGTGGCCCAGGCTGCTGTAATCGTCCGTGAGGACCAGCCGGGAGATCAGCGTCTTGTAGCTTATATCGTTCCGGCTTCGGACACAGGGATGATATCGGAATCGACGGCCTTGCGTCGTCATGCGTCTGCCAGTCTTCCCGATTATATGGTTCCATCTGCGGTTGTAGCGATGGAGAGCCTGCCGCTTACACCGAATGGCAAGCTGGATCGCAAGGTACTGCCCGCACCGGACATGCAATTAACGACAGGTGGCAGAGCGCCTCGCAACCCGCAGGAGCAGATCCTCTGTGATTTGTTTGCCGAAGTATTGGGCATGCGGAGTGTGAGCATTGACGACAGTTTCTTCGAGCTGGGTGGCCATTCGCTGCTGGCTGTTCGCTTGATGAGCCGCATTCGTGAAGCGATGGGACGGGAGCCGGGCATCGGCATTTTGTTCGAAACAGCTACGGTAGCGGGACTGGCGGAGCGATTGGAGATGGATTCGGATTCCGGAAAAAGCTCGCTTCAGGTGCTGTTGCCGCTCAGAACGCATGGGGAGCATCTACCTGTATTCTGTGTCCATCCCGCAGGAGGACTTAGCTGGTGTTATGCCGGGCTGATGAAACATCTGGGCATGGAGTATCCGCTCTACGGGTTACAGGCCAGAGGAATTGCTGAGGTTGAGGAACTTCCGTCTACACTGGAAGATATGACAGCAGACTACATCCATCATATCCGCATTGTACAGCCTGAGGGGCCTTACCGCCTGCTGGGCTGGTCCCTCGGAGGCAATGTTGCGCATGCCATGGCGGTGCAGCTGCAATCGGAAGGGGAAGAAGTGGAGTTTCTCGCCATGCTGGATGCGTATCCGAGCCACTATCTGCCGATTCGCGGAGAACCGGATGAGGAAGAAGCGTTAACGGCATTGCTTGCACTGGGTGGTTATGATCCGGACAGCATTGGGGATGGACCGCTGGATATGGCAACGGCTATGCGCATATTGCGCAGTGAGGGCAGTGCACTGGCAAGTTTGGATGAAGAGACAATCATGAAGCTGCGGAAAACCTATGAAAATTCCGTACGGATCTTGGGGGCCTATACGCCATCCCGATTCGAGGGGGATCTGATCTTCTTCCGTTCCACCATTATTCCGGACTGGTTTGACCCGATTGAACCGGAAATGTGGAATGCGTATATCGGAGGCCAATTGGAACGGCATGATATCGCTTGCCGTCACAAAGACCTCTGTCAGCCTGGACCGCTGGAGGAAATCTGCCGAACACTGGCCGCCAAGCTGGAGGAGCTGAATCAGCGCGAAATTCAACATAAATAGGAGGATAAGGCGATGAGCAACCCATTTGAATATGAAGACAGCAACTATCTGGTGTTAATCAATGAGGAGGGGCAGTACTCCCTCTGGCCTGCATCTCTTGCAGTACCCGCGGGTTGGACTGTAATGCTAAGCAAAGCCAAGCGCCGGGTATGCCTCGATTACATCGCCGAGCAATGGACAGACCTGAAACCGTTAAGTCTTTGTGATGAAATCGGTATGCCTGGGGCTGTTCATGAGGCTAGCAGATGAAATTCAGTCTGAATCCCAAGGTCATCGTGAGCATTGTCTACGTACTGGCGATGTTTATGGTAGCCATGGATGGAACGGTCTTGAACGTAGCGTTACGAACCATCAGTGAGGAGCTGGGGATTCCCCCGGCTGCCTCGGGTACCTTGAATGTGGGTTATCTGGTGAGTTTGGCTGTATTCCTGCCTGTTGCAGGATGGCTTGGTGATCGCTGGGGAACGAAACGAGTTTTCTTATCTGCACTGGCACTATTTACGATATCCTCTGCACTCTGTGCAACGGCCGATCAATTAAGTACGCTGACATTCTTTCGCATTTTGCAGGGTGCAGGGGGTGGTCTGCTCACTCCTGTAGGGATGGCGATGCTGTTTCGAACCTTTCCTCCCCAGGAACGGGCCAAGGTATCCCGAATGCTCGTACTGCCCATCGCGCTGGCCCCGGCCCTGGGGCCGATTGTGAGCGGATTAATTGTGGACCAGCTTTCTTGGCGATGGATCTTCTATGTAAATCTGCCCGTCGGCATTCCGGCGGTGATCTTCGGAATGCTGTATCTGAAGGAGCACAGAGAACAGGGAGCCGGTCGACTGGATGTACCGGGGTGGTTATTATCTGCCCCAGGACTCGCCCTGACGATGTACGCTCTTAGTCAGGGTCCGCTGCGAGGGTGGACTTCCCCTCTTATTATTGGAGCCGGCCTTACAGGGATCATCCTGCTCACGTTGCTCGTGTTTGCCGAACTGCGCGCGAAGCAGCCTTTGCTTGATCTGCGTTTGCTGAGAGACCGTTTATTCCGCTATTCGGGTCTGGTATCCGTATGCGGAGCAGCGGGTCTGCTGGGCATGTTGTATGTATTTCCGTTGATGTATCAAAACGTGCTAAACGCCTCTGCGCTGGAGACAGGGCTAACCACATTTCCGGAAGCTTTGGGACTTATGATCGCTTCGCAGCTTGTGCCCTGGACCTATCCGCGGCTGGGTCCGCGTAAGCTGATATCCATGGGTTTGATCTGCACGGCTGTGATTTTCATTACGCTTAGTCAGATTACAGTGGATACGAATCCGTGGTTCATTCGTTCATTATTGTTCGGAGTGGGGATCTTCCTGGGGCAGACGGTAGGCGCGGTACAGATTGCTTCATTTGCCCAAATCCCGCCCCCTTCCATGGGACGTGCCTCCACCTGGTTCACGGTGCAAAATCGGATGGGTTCCGCGATCGGAATGGCGTTATTGTCTGCTGTTCTGGCTGGCGTGGGTACAACGACGGTTACTGCGGCTGGAGCGATGGAGCCCAATATGCTGGCTTACCGGTTGGCTTTGCTGGGGGCTGCTACGTTTTTGTTGATTGGCCTATGCTTTGCCCTTAAAATCAGTGATGCTGATGCGGCTGCAACGATACGGAAAAACAGCGGTCAGAGTCTCTTTCGGAGGCAAAAGAAATCTCCATCATTGACGCAGGAATCACAATAGTCCCAAGTTTTGAAAAAATCCCTGGCGGGCTCGCCAGGGATTTTAAGCATGATTGTTATTGGAAGAGAGGGGTTTGTAACCCCTCCTTCATAATAATGCCTGATACAACTCTTCGATTGTGATGACATCCGGCTGGGCAGGTAAATCTTCTCCTGCGGAACATGCGGCTAACATATGCCCGTGATCCAGTCGCAGGCTGAGGAATGCATAAGCGGCTGCTTCTGGGGAGTGCCAGTTACCAGGAGCATTACGGATCATGGAGAATGAATCAAGAGGCATGGACAGGCCCATGCCTGCGGCCTTGATGTAGCTTTCCTTCAGCGTCCATAAACGGTAGAAGGTCTCCAGCTGCATCTCGGCAGGCTCCTCAGCCAGAAATCCGCTCTCTGTGAGAGAGAAGAAACGCTCTGCAATCTTCATATCGATGGGCGCTATTTTTTCCACATCCACACCCAGATCAGCGTCACCGCCAGAGATTAATGCAATCCAATCGCCAGAGTGCGAGACATTAAATTGAACACCAGCATGGTGACTGAGATTGAGGGAAGGTTTGCCGTATTGGTTACGTGTATAGGAAAGATCTCCCGGCTTTAGGCCAGTCAACTTGCTTAGCGTCACACGGGTCAACACTTCGCCCAGAACAGAGCGATAGGCGTCCGCCTGATGTACAAAACGTGCAGCTTGTCCTCGTCTTTCCTCAGATACTCGCGACAGAAAAAGATTCCAGTATGACTCCGGCAGTTGTGCCGGAACTTGAAGAACTTGAATAGTTATCATCATTTATCACCTGACCGATGTATTCGGCATGGATTGCATACTTTCCTTTATAATCATCGGTTTATTGGGTCTGCCCGTGCCGCTTCATACCTGCTGTGTTCTTTTCCATTCTTCATGTGCAGCTTGTACCCGTTCCCACATTTCTTTACGTTCAAGTTCTGTGTAATTCAACAACGGTTCATAGAACTTCTCAGCCAATACGTCTTTCCACTCAGTGTAGGTTTGAATCTCCATTTTGCGAATACCATCGCGGTCATGCGTCCGGAGCATACATCCACGTAGTTCGCTGCTTTGGAGAGCATGCCTTTGACGGAGCAAAAATGCGTTATACCAAGGCGAATCGGCTGACTGGCTGTAGAATTCATGCTTGGGAATGAACTCTTCCAGGCTGGTAAGCTCTTCGGGAGCGAAGTCGACACCCTCACTTGGCCCGTTCGGCTCATATTCAAGTCTCCATCCGCCAGGAGCAACGGATGAAGGCATTAATGTATACGTAAACGGGGCCGATCCGTAGGTTCCATAACGAAGGGGAAGCGGTTCAAAGGGCATGCCGCCCAGACCGACGTCCACAATCCAACGTTCCACATTCGGGTCTGCATCTGGCAAAGAGACGGACAGACCGAGATGGAACGAGTTCACACGTGGCTGCTCTCCGTATGGCTGAACCCCGGCACGATGCCAATGCACCGTAAATCCCAGAGAACGAAGCAGAACGCTGAAAGCCCCATTTAGATGAAAACAGTAACCACTGCGGCCCTGCAATATAAGCTGGATCGATTCTTGAAGATCAATGCCCGCAGGCTGACCTGCAAAAATATCGACCGTTTGCCAGGATAGATAATGCACATGTGCCTGCTGGATTTCAGATAGGAATGCCAGTGTGGGTTCTTTGATATCATGAATGCCTATCCGTTTCAGATAGGCCTGTATTTCAGATGGATTCAATGTAACATTCATCCAGATCACCTCGAGTCATGTAGTGGACTTGTTATAAACTGCTGCCCTGAATTCATTCTAAAAGTGAAAGGATGAAATGAATATACTAGTTTACTTTAATTGTACCGGTACAGTCTAAGGAGGCATATACACATCTTTCCATGAATGGGAGCCTTATTTCTTTTTCTTGGTATGTTAACCGTTTGGAGTGGATATAGGTTAGAATATAGATAGAAAGCAGGATTAGGAGATGGAAAAAATGGCTAATGATGAAGTGATTTTGACACAGGAAGGCTTGGAAAAGCTGGAGGACGAACTGAGGGAATTAAAGACGGTGAAGCGTAAGGAACTGGCAGCGCGTCTGAAACTCGCGATCAGTTACGGTGACCTGAAGGAAAATAGTGAGTATCATTCAGCCAAAGATGATCAGGCTTTTATGGAAACACGCATTTTGATTCTGGAGAAAATGCTGACCAAAGCAAGAGTCATCACTTCGGACAATATCGACTCAAACAAAGTAAGCATTGGCTCAACCATTCTGCTTAATGATATTGAATTCGCCGAGAAGATTGAATACATGCTGGTTGGTCCAGCCGAGGCGGATGTTGCTGATAACAAAATATCGTATGAAAGCCCGCTTGGCAAAGAACTGATGGGCAAAGAAGTAGGCAGTGTCATTCATGTCAATGCGCCAATGGGCGTTATCAAATATGAATTGCTTGAAATTAAAATTTAATCGAAATAGAGGTGTTTCGGTAACCATGTAAATGGTTGCTGGAGCGCCTCTTTTTTTATTCTTGCAGAATCATATTCAGCTACGTTTCTTCCGTCCATTCAGAAATTCAAGGGTCAGGGCATTTAAAAATCCAGAGCAGAATCCACGATATGGATCACAGCCATCTGCGGAATTACCGAACGACAGGGCAGGGTTGGCATGCTTCTTTTTATCACATACTGTATATTAGGAGTTCAGTAGACTACACGTCCCCTGGTGTTTTCTATGTTAAACGAAGAAGGAAAGGCCAACCTATTTAATAAACACATACTTGTAAGTAAATAACATTTCGACAAATTTCGATTTTCGAATGACCTGACAGGTGGAGTAGTATATAATTACGGGAAAACTTTAAAGTGATGGAGTAGATACGATGAATTTTAGTAAGCCTAATCTGGATCAAGACGGACCCAACAAAGGTGAACGCTTCTCGCAGGCCGGATTTATCCTGGCTGCCATTGGTAGTTCAGTGGGTCTGGGCAACATGTGGAAGTTTCCTTATATTACGGGAGAGAACGGGGGAGCCGCGTTTTTCCTGCTCTTTATCGTTTGTCTCCTGTTGATCGGTCTACCCGTATTGCTGGCTGAACTTGCGATTGGTCGCAGCGGCAGAGGAAGCGCGGCTACGGCCTTTATTAAAGCGGGTGGGCAAAAAGGGTGGCTTGCGGCTGGTCTGCTGCAAGTATTGACGCCGTTTATCATTCTTTCCTTTTATGTCATCATTGCAGGCTGGACGCTGCAATATGCAGTGACGTCATTCAGCGGCACGCTGTATAACAATCCTGACTATGCTGGGCAGTTCGGTGATTTTGTAGGCGGCTATATGCCGATTGTATGGCAGTTGATTTCAGTCCTGATCACAGGCTGGATCGTAGCCAAAGGAGTATCGAATGGGATTGAGAAGTTTAACAAGGTACTGATTCCAGCGATGCTGGTTCTGCTCATTATCCTGATGGTTCGTGCAGTGACTTTGCCAGGAGCTGGTGCAGGAGTTTCCTTCTTCCTGAATCCGGACTTCTCGCAGCTTACGACCGAATCTGCGCTGGTTGCGCTTGGACATGCGTTCTTCTCCCTATCGCTGGGTATGGGTATTCTTGTGACATACGGTTCGTATGTTGATAAAAATCAATCACTTGGTGCAGCAACCGTTGCTGTAGGTGCGGGTGACCTGATTTATGCGTTCATTGCAGGTCTGATCATTTTCCCAACGACCTTCTCCTTCGGGATTGCACCGGATCAGGGTCCATCGCTGATCTTTGTGGCTCTACCGGCAGCCTTTTCAGCCATGCCGCTGGGCTTCGTGTTTGGCGGATTGTTCTTCGTGCTTCTGGCGATTGCGGCGTTAACATCGGCGGTATCCTTGCTGGAAGTTCCGGTGAAATATTTCATGGAGAGACTATCCTGGAGCCGGAGTCGCTCGGTATGGACCATCTCACTTGCCGTCTTCATCGTTGGGCTTCCTTCGGTATTGTCGCTCGGATTGTTCCCTGAATGGACGATTGGCTCGAAGAGTGTGTTCGACTGGATGGACTTTGTAGCATCCAACATTTTGCTTCCGATTGGTGGATTGCTGGTTACTATTTTTGCCGGATACTTCTGGAAAAAGGCTGCCGAAGCATCCGGCCTGCGTGCAGGCTGGTTCCGGGTATGGCTGTTCATGCTGCGCTACGTAGCGCCAATCCTGGTGCTTCTGGTTCTGCTGCACACCTCAGGTATTATTCACTTCTAAACGATTGGAATTGAAGTGGAGAAGTAATTTACTGTGCAGATTTGCCATTGATAAAACCTCTTGGAAGAAATGCAAAAGCCCTTGTGTTCCCTCGTCAATTTTGGGACAATACAGAGTAGAGGTTTTTTCGATAAACCGATGAGCCATATGCTTTTTGCGAAAAGAGGACAATAACATGATTAAATCATCCATATATGGATTAACATTAGAGCAACTACGTGACTGGCTGCCGGAGCACGGACAGAAGAAATCCCGTGCTTCCCGCATCTGGGAATGGTTATATCAGGAGCGTGTGCATGATTTTACAGATATGACAGACGTGCGTCAGGAATGTCTGGATGTCATTTCCGAGCATTTCACCATGAACTCGCTGAGTGAACATGTGAAGCAGGAATCCGCTGACGGCACGGTGAAATTTTTGCTGCGTATGCAGGACGGAAATCTGATTGAAACAGTTTTAATGCGCCAAAAATACGGTCTCACTGTATGTGTAACCACTCAAGTGGGATGTAACATTGGTTGCAGTTTCTGCGCGAGCGGGCTGATTAAGAAGAGCCGTGATCTGTCCGGTGGTGAGATTGTAGAACAGATTATGCATGTACAACAGTATCTTGATGCGGCTGGTCAAGGTGAGCGGGTAACTAACGTGGTCGTGATGGGAATTGGTGAGCCGTTTGACAATTTCCAGAACATGACTGATTTTATTGAAGTGATCAAGCATCGTAAAGGTCTGGCACTTGCGGCCAAACGGATTACCGTATCCACGAGCGGACTGCCTGACAAGATCAAGGAATTTGCAGATAGCAGTTTGCAGGTGAACCTGGCGATTTCATTGCACGCACCAAATAACGAGCTGCGTACGCAAATTATGAAGATCAACCGGGCGTTCCCGATTGAACAATTGATGGACGCGGTGGATTATTACCTGGCTACGACGAACAAGCGTATTATGTTTGAATATATTTTGCTTCGGGACGTCAACGATCAGCGGGAACATGCGGCAGAACTGGCTGAACTGTTGTCCAGCCGCAAGAGTATGGTCAGTATCAATCTGATTCCGTACAATCCGGTGGATGAGCACAGTCAGTATCAGCGGAGTACGGAAGAGTCCATTCTGGGCTTCTATGATACATTGAAAAAGAACAACATTAACGCCACTGTACGCATGGAACATGGTACCGATATTGATGCGGCCTGCGGACAATTGCGCAGTAAACAGATGAAAAATAACGCCGCCGAATCTCAGCCAGGCCGTCTGGCTTTGGGATAAGGGACCAAGAGCAGAAGTCAGGTTAACGCCTGGCTTCTGTTAGGTGAAACTCGCGCCGCCCATCCACGTATGGGGTGGCGCGTTTTTTTTGGTTTTGCCCAGGTGTTTGAACAGGCTGGAGTAGAGGTTAGCTCCTGTTAGCAGAACAAATTAACTAACCCCCCCATGTGGCGCTACATCTAACGAACACAACACACCTTATTGTGGCAAAATGCACGAATTAGAAATTCTAACGAATGTCAGCCGCGTTATTGCAGTAAAAGGCGCATAAGAAAGTGCATTTTAGGCTGTTAAAGAGAAAATAAGGTGTGTACGGTTCGTTACATTTTCAAAGCGGTTGAATCTCCCTGAATAGCGCTTGCGGGGTCCTTAGAACTCAAAAGAGCATCCTCAAGTCGTGTTCCTGACTTTGGAGGGTGCTCTCTTTGCCCTTCTCAAATTCAATTCAATTTCTTGGTCATCAGCAGATGAGGAATACCATCTTCCATGAATACGTCCGAGGCCGCCGTGTATCCGAGACGTTCGTAGAACCCTGAGGCTTGTACCTGTGCGTGCAGCTTGGCCTTCTCAAGTCCTTGAGCGAGAGCCATCTGCTCCAGTTTATCGATCAGCACACGACCAAGTCCATGTTTCCGATAATCGATCATGACACAGATCCGTTCCAATTTGGCAACATTTTCGACCACACGTAGTCTGGATGAAGCAGCTGGAACACCTTCTACGTAGAGCAGAATATGTTTTGCTTCCGTCTCCAGTGCATCATAGGCATCAAATTCATCCTCAGCCGGCACCCCTTGCTCCTCAACAAAAATAGCGGTACGAATGGCGAAGCAGGCGTCGAGTAATTCCTGGTTATTAGCTTCAACAATAGTTGTATTCATGAATGTTTCTCCTTTGGTCAATAGTAATTCTATTCTGGCATGGTAAACTGGTAGATAGCATAAACGTATCCCTGTTCCATGTGTTATCATGGTTAAGATTTAAACTCGTTTAATTCAGTTATATCATCAATTATGTTGCGAATGCAACAATTTTATAGAGGGGTGAATACATTGACTGAAAAAAAAGAAGTGTTGCGTGAAATCGGCATGATTGCCCGCTGTCTGGATTCAATCAGCAACGTTGAATTTCAACATTTAAACTTGTCTCGTGGACAGTATTTGTATCTTTATCGCATATGTGAGAATCCTGGTATTATCCCCAACCAGCTCGCTGAATTAATCAAAGTTGATCGTACCACTGCGGCTAGAGCCATTAGCAAACTGGAAGCGGATGGGTTTGTCGTCAAACAGTCGGCAATGGGTAATAAAAAGAATAAGCTGTTATATCCGACGGATGCTGGTCTGGAAGCTTGGGATTTTATTCGCAGGGAGGGTGTTCATTCGGACCAGGTAACGCTGGAGGGCTTAACGGAGAAAGAGATCGATATTGCGATTAAGCTTCTGCGCCGGATGCGTAACAACATTGAAGTGGATTGGAAATTCGTCAAAAAAGGTGGCCGCCGGCCTTATATGGATCAATCTGAATGAAACTTACTTCTAATGCGTAGGGCTGTTTGCTGGATTATTTCGGGTGACAGCCTTTTTGCTGTAGAAACCTATGCCGATTTTCTGTATAATCTTGCAGGCTGAATATTAGAGCTGAGCTTATTTACAGTAACGGAGGGGTTGCGCAATGAGCGAACGGGGATCGGATTTTTACGACGATGGGGCTAATTTCGAAAAGTATATGGAACGCCGGCAATGGCAGGAGAATGCCAATGATACGTTGGAGAAGCCAGTAATGCTGGAGCTACTCGGAGACGTTGAGGGCAAGAGCATATTAGATCTCGGCTGTGGGGATGCGAGGTTCGGAGCAGAACTGTTGGGTCCTGAACATCGTGGTGGCAGTTACACAGGAATTGAAGGCTCAGTGAATATGATTCAGGCTGCCAATGAATCGATAAAGGGTCAGAACGCCCAGATCGAGCAAGCGTATATGGAAGATTGGAGCTATCCTGCGGATACATATGATCTGGTCATATCCAGACTGGCGATTCATTATATTGAGGATGTGGACAGCCTGTTCCGCAAGGTATACCGCACGTTAAAAGAGAATGGCACATTCGTATTTTCGTTAGAACATCCTGTGATCACGTCGACGTTGCAGCCTTCGGGGGTCCGAACCAACTGGGTCGTCGATCGGTATTTTGTGGAGGGATTTCGGGAGCAGCAATGGCTTGGAGGTACGGTGAAAAAAATGCATCGCTCCATAGAATCCTACTATATGGCATTACAGCAAGCAGGATTTCAAGTTCAGCATCTAAGGGAATCGGCGCCTCAGCGTCAGTATTTTGTAAACGAGGAGACGTACCTGCGCAGACAGCGCATTCCGTTGTTTTTATTCCTCTCTGCCCGGAAATAATACACAGAAAACTGTGGATAATTCATCATATAGCCAAACAGCCCAAAAACCTGTCCACATGTGGATAAGATTTTGGGCTACTTTGACTGTTCCGACTGTGAATAGATATAGAAAATTATTTATCCGATGCTCTGACATAGACACGTTCTCCATGCCGATCCACATCCACTGGTGATTCAAAAAAGTTACTCAGTACATCTCTGTTCATCAACTCACTGGTCAATCCGCTATTCACGATCTCGCCCCGTCGGAGCAGCAGGCTGTGACTGAACACAGGCAATATTTCCTCCGTATGATGAGTCACGTAGATGAGCGAAGGTGTATCCGGTTTCTGCGTCAGCTCACTGATACTTTCCAGCAGCCGCTCTCTGGAGAACAGATCAAGTCCATTGCAGGGTTCGTCCAGAATGAGTACACGTGGGTTGGCCATCAGGGCCCGGGCAATGAGCAGCTTCTGCTTCTCCCCCTGAGAGCAGGTACGGTATTCGCGATCCCACAGATGCTGACAGCCGAGCGTATGCATCAATTCCCGTGCCTGATCCAGATCCTCGTCTGACAGTTTATCGTACAGTCCGATCGTGGCGTGTTTACCGCTGATCACGACATACTGGGTGCGGTCGGTGCCATACAATTTCTCCTGAAGGGAGGAGCTGACCCATCCAATCGACTTCCGCAGCTCTCGCAAATCCACATCCCCGTAACGGTGTCCGAGCACGGATATCGTACCTTCTGTGGGCCAGAGATATCCGGTGATCATGTTCAAGAGTGTGGTTTTACCGGAACCATTCAGGCCGAGCAATGCCCAATGTTCGCCTTCGTTTACACGCCAGCTGACATCGTTCAACAGGGTGATCGGTCCCCTGTTCCAAGTAACATGCTGTACATCAATGATCATGGGTTATTCCTTCCTTCTGTTTAGCCTCTGTCTTCATTATTCTGACCTTATTGTAGTCACAAAACGACGGACGTTTCAATGCATATTAGGCGTTTCTTGGGCGATCCCGGCGCAGGAATACGGCACATACCCCGAGCAGCGGCAAAAAAGAACATAGCTTGATGACGAATGAAATGCTGGTCACATCAATCAATGAACCGAGCACAACCGAGCCGAGTCCCGCCATGCCGAATGACAGGCCGAAGAACAATCCCGATACTGTCCCAATATGACGTGGCAGCAATTCCTGTGCGTAGACAATGATGACACTGAAGCCGGACATCAGAATCAAACCGATGATGCCGCACAGTACCATGGATAGAGCAGGTCCCGCATAAGGCAGCAGCAGTGAAAATGGTGCAGTACCCGCGATGGAGAACCAGATCATCGGTTTGCGTCCATAACGGTCAGCCAGTGGGCCGCCGAGCAAGGTTCCAACCATGCCCGCAAATTGCAGAACGAACAGGCAGATCTGGGCCTGCGAGAGAGGCAGATTATACGCATCCGCGTAATAAAAGGCATAGTATCCGGTCATACCGGCAATATACACGAATTTGGAAAACAGCAGCAGGATGAGGATTCCCATTGTAAAAGCGATAAACCCCCGACTTAAAGGCTGGGCAGCAGGCTGCGCAATGCCATTTGCCTGTACAGACTGTTGCTGACGGCTGCGATTATCCGCCAATTTGTCTCTATACCAACGGCTAACGGAAGACTGGATAATGATCCCGATTAGGGCAAAAGCCATGAGCCACAGAAAACTAAGCTGTCCATGCGGGAGCAGGATAAAGGCAACCAGCAATGGGGCGAGAGCCTGACCTGTGTTGCCACCTACCTGGAAGATGGACTGTGCCATTCCACGTCCTCGACCTGCCGCCAGATGGGCGACGCGTGAGGATTCAGGATGCAGGATGGACGAGCCTATACCGATCAATGCTGCGGAGACAAGCAGCATCCATAACTCGGAAGACAAGGCAAAGCCGAGAACACCGATCAGGGAGAATAACATGCCACCAGGCAGAAGGATCGGCATGGGCTTGCGATCAGACATATAACCGACCAACGGCTGAAGGACCGATGCGGTAATATTTAATGTGAAGGCAATCCAGCCCATCTGGGCGAAACTGAGCTGCATGGTCTGCTGGAACAGCGGAAAAGCAGACGGAACAACAGTCTGCATCGCATCATTCAGCAAATGGGCGAAGCTGACTCCGGCAAGCGCCCAATTGGCGGAATGATTGATTTGCATTTTGCTTACAGCGGCTTGTGCCACGGGAGATCACCTCGATTTATTTTTTTACCATGATAAAAGATACGGATAGATATTGTCTTTGTGAAAAGTGCTTGGAAAGTGAGCACGATTTGCTATAATGTCAGCAGGTGAGGAAACGATGGAATTAAACATGATGCTGAATGGATTGGAATTGTGGAAGGCTTCTGGCGGATTCGCCAATGAACCCCATGTGCATGATGACTGGTATCAGGTTACGTTGCCTGTCAGAGGACAATGCCATCTGGTGCAGGAACAGCAGACTTATCCACTGCAAGCAGGACTGGGAATTATTGCGCATCCCCGGATGGAGCACTTTTTCGAGATTGGTTCGGATTCGGCGGTTATTGTGATCAAGTTTCGTAATCCGCCTGTTGGCGGCTTGGCGGATTCAGGAAGGCAAGGGGCGCAGACCGAATTTCGGACCACACAAACCTTCGATCCTGCTGAAATTAGCAGACTATTTCGAGGCTGGAACGCCATTTTGCTGGACGATGCGCCTGAACCATTGCAGATACAGGAAACGGAGCTTGCGGTAGAGACATATCTTGGACGGATGCTGGCTGGTCCACCGATTGGAAGTAACCTTACGCTGGAAACGGCAGGAACAGGTGTAGCTGGGAGCGTGGGGGCCGGTCTGGTTTGCGGGCAGCTTTCGAATCTGCTTCAGCGATCAGGCAGCAACGGCGGTGCGTTCATCGACCCCCATCTGCGGCGCGTGTTGGAGTATATACACAGTGACTATACAAGTCCAATGGACATTGAATCGATGGCGGCGGTTGCGCACCAGAGCAGATATCACTTTATGCGTTCTTTCAAGGCACTGACAGGTTCAACGCCGTATCAGTACGTGCTGAATTTGCGTGTGGAGGAAGCCACCCGACGACTGCGCCATACAACAGATTCAGTGACCACCATCAGCTTTGGGCTGGGATTCTCCAATGTCAGTCAGTTCTACAGGGCGTTTCAGCGCGTGACGGGTGTAACACCGATGGAGTATCGAAACCAGATGTAGAATTCGAAGAGATTGAAGCTCCAGGTACACGTTTCAAAAATAGAACAATCCTGCGCTGCGCCAGAACGCTGGCGTAGGCAGGACAAGAACCGGGCAGAACGAAAGGGATACGTTCATTGCCCTTTTTTCGCGCCTTTTTTGCCCGCTAACATGTCTCCCAGATCGGTAAAAGCATGTAGATCTCTTCGCAAGCAAACACTGATTTTTGTTGTTGCCAAACCAGATGGTCTTTGCTAAGATGGGAAAAATAGTTTGTGTAAGCGTATACATTTAGGGATAAATTACAACGTTGTAATTATGGTTCTGTGTTTAAATCTACGTATTCAATCGTTTATTAACTGTCGTAATATCCCTTTTGTAAAGGTAGGTTATGGTTTTTTATATAAGGGGATGATCTGAATTAAGAATGATGGGGCATGTTTTTGTTTAAGAATTCAAACGTTGTAATTTTAATGTGAAGGGGAGTGCTATGAATTGAAAAATCGCATGTCCACGCTGTTCAGCCTGATCAAACGGGATAAATATTTGCTGCTGATGTTCTCACCCATTTTTCTGTATTACGTCATCTTCATGTATGTTCCCATGCCGGGCATGCTGCTGGCCTTCCGCAATTTCATGCCTGGGCAGGGAATGTTCAGCGGGGAATGGGTGGGGCTGAGGTGGTTTGATCAGTTCGTGAATTCCATCTACTTCTGGAGGCTGCTGCGCAATACGTTTTTGCTCGCATTCCTGCCGCTCCTGTTTGGCTTCTCCATCCCCATTCTGTTCGCCGTCTGTATTGTAGAGATCAAGAATCAGACTTTCAAGCGTTTCGCCCAGACCGTCACCTACCTTCCGCATTTCATCTCGACCGTCGTTGTCGCTGGCATGATTATTAACTTCTTATCACCCACGGACGGGATCGTGAACACCCTGATTGCCAAGCTCGGCATGGAGAAAGTGAACTTCATGATGGACGCCGGATGGTTCCGAACGATATTCACCAGCTCCGATATCTGGCAGAGCTTTGGCTTCAGCTCCATTATCTACATTGCAGCCATTATGGGCATTGACCCCGAAATGTACGATTCCGGCAAAATTGACGGCGTCAACAAATTCCAGGAGCTATGGCACCTGACGCTTCCCAGCATCAAACCAACGATTGTCATCCTGCTGCTCCTGTCGCTTGGCGGCATTATGAGTGTAGGCTTCGAGAAAGTATATCTGCTCTATAATGGCGCTACCTATGAGACTGCAGACGTGTTATCCACCTACGTGTACCGGATGGGGATTGAAGGGCAGAACTACGGATTTGCCACAGCCGTCGGCCTGTTCAACTCTATTATTACCTTTGTGCTTGTGTTCGCGGCTAATACGATGACCCGACGTCTGACCAAGATGTCACTCTGGTAAGACCACATCCCGACCCAAAGGAGACCTGTATGCAAAAATCAAGAAGTGACCGGTTATTCTATGGATTTGTCTACCTGCTGACCATATTGGCAGTCGTCGTTACGCTGTATCCTTTTCTGTACGTGATCAGCATTTCATTCAGTTCAGTTGATGCGATCGACAAACAAAAGGTTGCGTTGTGGCCGGTAGGATTCACCTTGTCCGGGTACCAGATGGTGCTGCAATACCGGGAGTTATGGCTGTCCTTCTATAACACCCTCTGGTACACCGTTATAGGTACTCTGATGAATATTGTAGCTACCTGCATCGCTGCATTTCCGTTATCCAGACAGCAATTTTTCCTGCGCAGAAAGCTGAACTTTTTCATCGCCTTCACCATGTATTTCTCGGGTGGACTCATTCCGGTCTACATGCTGATTACGTCACTGGGTCTATATAACACCCGCTGGGTGATGGTGCTTCCTGTGCTGGTCATTACGTTTAATGTCATGATTTGCCGCTCGGCCTTCGAGGGTATTCCAAATGAAATCTTCGAAAGTGCAAGCATAGACGGGGCCAATGAACTAACGATGCTGTATCGCCTGGCGATACCCATTATCAAGCCAACGCTTGCCGTGCTGACGTTATATTACGCCGTATTCCACTGGAACAACTTTTTCTCAGCCCTGCTATATCTGGGCAAACAGGATATGCAGCCCTTGCAAATGTTCCTGCGGAGGGTGCTGATCATGGCATCACCGGAGGTCATGCAAAAAATGGGTGGTACGATGACCACGGGCGCGCTTGCGGTATCCACTCTTCAGGTTCGGTATGTGTCGATTGTGGTCAGCATCCTGCCAATCGTTACGATTTACCCTTTTATCCAGCGGTACTTCGTCAAAGGGATTACCCTCGGAGCCGTGAAAGGATAGCCTTATTGATCACCATGCATCACCCAAGGTTGTTCATAACAAGGAGGAATAACGGATGATAATCAGAGGGGCAGGAAGAAAAAGTGTGCTCGCGGTGATTCTTGCTATCAGTCTCGCCGGATGCAGCAGCAGTACAGGAGCGGGGGGAGATAAGGGAAGTGTCCCACCGAGCTCGGAGCCAACGTTCAACTACACGGGAGCAGGTCCGGTAACCGACCAGAAAGATGCCAAGCTATCGATTCTCGGGACCAACGCATGGACGACCAACGTGGATCTCTCTACTGCCGAGATTGTGAAGAAAATTGAAAGTAATGCCGGGGTAACAGTCGATTGGGATCTCATTCCGCCGCAGAATTACGCGGATGCGGTGAATCCAAGGCTTGCGGCCGGAACGGGATTGCCGGATATCGTCTATCTGCCGGATCAGGATCAGCTCATGAAATACATTAACAGTGGTCTGTTTATTCCGCTGAATGATCTGGTGGAGAAGTATGGTGTGAATCTCAAAAAAATATACGACGAATCCCCATCCGTCAAAGCCAGTTTAACGACGCCAGATGGTAAAATGTATTATGTTCCGCAGCAAACGCTTACGAAAAACTACATGCCCTTGTTTATGGTGAATGAACGCTGGTTGAAGAAGCTGGGACTGAACGAACCAACGACACTGGATGAGTTCACAGCGATGCTGCGCAAATTCAAGACAGACGACCCGAACGGTAACGGCAAGGCGGATGAAATACCGTTGTCCATGGAATCCAAGTTTGTGCCGATGGCATTTGGCCCTGCTTTTGGCCTGGATCTGTCCAATCAGTTCTATGCGGATGACCAGGGTAAGGTGCATTTCAGCTATTATGAGCCTGCCTACAAGGAATATCTGTCGTACCTGAACGGGCTGTACAAAGAAGGCCTGCTCGGGGTTGACTATGCCAGTACCACAAGTGATCAGGTGACCTCTCGCATCTCGCAGGATGTAACCGGAGCCACGTTTAATTTTAGCTGGTACATGTCCATGGTCTACAGCCCGCTGTTCAAGGATTATGATCCGGCGGAGCCCATCTTCAAAGGCATTCTGCCATTGAAAGGACCGCATGGTGACCAGTTCTATATTGGACGTACACCGGTGAGCGGCATTTTTGGAATCTCCAAGGACAGCAAAAATCCGGAGCTCGCCTTCCGATTCCTGGATTACGCGGTGAGTGAAGAAGCGCAGACATATTATACGTGGGGTATCAAGGATGATACGTACACCGAAGAGAATGGCGTGAAGACGTTTACGGACAAAGGCAAGGATAACGACTACATTCAGAAGCTCGGCATTGGTCCCGTGAATCTGCCGAACATTCAGTCAACGGATTCTGCTGATTCGGTTGTGGCGGAATGGCATGCCAAGCTCGACAAGGAATTGGAGCCTTATATCCACGAGCCGTTCCCGTTTGTATACGCTCTGCCGGATGAGGCGAGTGTCGAGAGCATGTCCATGCCGGATATTACAACGTATGTGGAAGAGATGAACTTCAAATTTATAAGCGGAGATGCCAGTCTGGATCAGTTTGACAGTTATATTGAGACTTTGAAAAAAATGAACATTGAGCAGGTTATTGCCGGCAGACAGGCGCAATATGACCGGTATAAGGCTGCACAGCAATAAGTTTCCCAAGGGTTGAGAGGTGTTGATTGATTTTGATAACCATTAAGGACATTGCCAAACTGGCGGGAGTGAGCTACAGCACGGTATCCAAGGCGCTCAACGGTGATCCCCGCATCAAACCGGCGACGCGGCAGAAGGTGCTCGCAGTTGCGGAGAAGCATCAATATCGAAAAAACATTATGGCTCAGCAGCTTTCCACCGGCAGAAGCAACATTATCGGCTTTGTTCTTGATGAACTGAGCAATCCATTGTTCTCGAATATTTCGGGCAATCTGCACGCGGAGCTGAAGAAGCGGGGATATCAGATGATTTTGGTCGTCGCGGATGATGGGCTGGATGTCTTCAGCCAGCTTCGCGTGGATGGATGTATCCTGTGGGATTATGCGCTGGACAATCGAGATGCCTTCTGGAAAAAGTTCGCGACACTCAACATGCCATGTTTTGTGCTTGGTACAGATGAGGCTCCGAACTCCCCATACATCAAGATTGACCGGAAAGAGGGCATATATAAAGCGGTTGAGCACCTGAAGTCACTGGGACATCGCCGAATTGGTTTCATTGGAAACTCCCAAAATATCAAGCTTGAAGGATATCGGGAAGCTTTGCAGCGCACAGGCCTTGATTTTGATCAACGCCATGTGCTGCCTGCATATTCCTCCTGGGAGGACGGATATTTTGCTATTCGGAATTATACGTTTGAACCCGACTCACCAACGGCGTTTATTGGTTTAAACAACCTGGTAACTCGAGGTGCATTGCGGGCTTTGCTGGAAGCAGGCTACAGTGTGCCGAATGATATTTCGTTAATCGGTTATGATGATCTGCCGGATATGCAGTATGCCGAGGTGGCGCTAACAACCATTGGCCCACCGCTGGATGAACTGGCAGCACAGGCAGCAGAGTTGATCGTATCGCTGATCCGTGATGAGCAGGTGGATTATCCGGTGATTATCCAACCGAAGCTGAATCATCGCAATTCGACAGCGATTTGTCGGCAGCGGGTGTCTGAGCATTAATGATAGGCTGAGTACAACATTCAAGGTCCAGGGAGGGTTCTTTTATGCAGGTACAGACGCAGTTATCTTGGTCGGAGCGAATAGCAGAAATGATTTTCCGGCAATGCGATGGAGAGGGCTATCATGTGTTTCCTTCGGAACGTTGGGCATATGTTCAGGGGATGACGTTAATGGCAATGTCACGCACTGGCAAGCAATACGGCAAGGACGAGTATGTTTCTTTTATGAAAAGACATATGGATCTGTATGTTCAGGAGGATGGTTCCATCGGAACGTATTCCCTGGAAGAGTACAACCTGGATCAGATCAATCAGGGCAAGAACCTGTTCGAACTGTTGGATACCACAGGGGATCAACGATACGCTGAGGCCGCTCATTTGCTCGCAGCCCAGCTCGCAGGACAACCCCGAACGTCGGAGGGCGGATTTTGGCACAAAAAAATCTATCCGTTTCAGATGTGGCTGGATGGATTGTATATGTCGTCGCCATTTCTGGCGCAATATGCTAAGACGTTCGATCGACCTGATCTGTGGGATGAAGTAGCTCATCAGATTTTGTTAATTGAACGCAAGACACGTGATCCGCGCACAGGTCTGCTCTATCATGGCTGGGATGAATCGAAGGAGCAGATCTGGGCCGACTCCGTAACTGGATGTTCCGCACACTTCTGGAGCCGGGCGATGGGATGGTATGTGATGGCGATCGTAGATAGTCTGGAGTACTTCCCGATCCATCATCCGAAACGGGGCACAATCATTGGCATCTTCGAGCGCATGTGTAATGCCTTGGTACGTGTACAGGAGCAGAAGAGCGGGCTCTGGTTCCAGGTGCTGGATCAGGGGTTCCGCAAGGGCAATTATCTGGAAGCTTCCGGTTCAAGCATGTTTGTGTATGCCTTGGCGAAGGGCGTTCGCTTGCGTTATCTTGAGCCGCATTTCAGACAGGCCGCAGAGAAGGGATGGCATGGACTGACGGCCCGTTTGATGGAAGAAACGGAGGAAGGCGTGAAGCTGAACGCGATTTGTCACGGGGCAGGACTCAGTCTGGATCGGGATGGTTCATACAGTTATTATGTCGGCGAGCAGATTGTGAGTGACTCGTTCATGGGTATGGCACCGCTCCTGCTGGCCGCGCTGGAAATGGAGCGATTGCCATGAACAAACCTCTGTCACACGGGTCAGATCTGGATCTTGATCTGTTCAGGAATGGTTACCTGGTTGCTCTAGATGGAAGCGGCGATTTCCCCTCTATTCAGGCTGCTCTCGATGCGATCCCGGCCGACTGTACTGAAAAGTATACGATTCGCATCAAGCCAGGCACCTATGTTGAAAAACTGCATATCGAGAAATCGATGGTCCACCTCGTCGGTGCGGGAGCCGATCAGACCATCATCACGTATGATGATTATGCGCTCAAGAAGTTCCCGAACGGGGAGTTGTATCATACCTTTCATTCGTACACGGCCTTTATTGGTGCAGATGATTTCACCGCTGAAGGACTTTCCTTCATCAACTCGGCTGGACCTGGTCGTGAGGTCGGTCAGGCATTGGCCGTTTACGTGGATGGGGATCGGGCAGCCTTCCGGCATTGCCGATTTATAGGTCACCAGGACACGATCTTTACCGGACCGCTGCCCGAGCAGCCGATGGACCGGAGTTTCTTCGGGGGGCCGCGTGATGGTGCAGAGCGGCGAAAGCTGCGCCAATATTATGAGGACTGTTACATTGAGGGCGATGTGGATTTTATTTTTGGCTCAGCTACTGCGGTGTTCCAGGGCTGTGAGATCTTTGCGAAGAATCGCTTGAGCGATACTGCTGCTGCTGAGGGAGAAGTGAATGGTTGGATAACGGCTGCTTCCACACCAGAGGATGCACGATATGGCTATGTGTTTATCGATTGTGACCTAACCAGCAACGCTCCCGCTCAGTCTGTATATCTAGGCAGACCGTGGCGTAATCATGCCAAAGTCTGCTTCCTGAACTGCTGGATGGGGGTGCATGTGAAGCAGGAGGGCTGGCATAATTGGAACAAGACCGATGCGGAAGCAACAGTTGTGTATGCCGAATATAACAGTGCCGGACCTGGGGCTGGAAGTGTGATGGGGAGAGTTCCGTGGGCAAAAATACTCAGTGAGCAGGAAGCGGCTGAATATGCTGTACCTATTATTTTATCTGGTGAGGATGGGTGGGAACCTTTTGAAGGTATGCTGTCATTTGAACTAGCCTCCTCGGAGTTGAAACAAACTTAGTAATACATCCGTTAATTTATAAAATGAAAATAAAAAAAGGCTGTCTATCAAGTCTCTTAATGACCTGATAGACGGCCTTTTTGCGCGGTATATTACATTTTTCGCCCCCTATAGAAATAATTTATCCCTTATCTCAATTGCATTTTACTGATTAAATACAGGGTGAGGATCTGTAAATTCCCTGTAAAATTTGGATGATGTCTGCAGAAAAAGAAAACGAGAGGGAAGGTCCATTTTGATAAGGGAAGGGAGTGAAGCGACGCTCATCGTCAGACGGCTTTATAAGCTCTAAGATCGCGGATCACATGTAAGTGCACCAGTGAAGCGTTGTTTGCAAGGTGAAAATAATCTGAATACAGGAGGGATTTTGCTTGAATCAAGCTGTTCGATTCCGCCCGGTCATTACATTCGTTTTGGCATTTCTTCTGATTATTACGTGGTTTGTACCAAGAGCAGACGCCGCTGCCCAGTGGCAGGCAGGCACCGCATACAAAAAAGGGGATCTAGTAACCTATTTAAATAAAGATTATGAATGTATTCAGCCCCATACGGCTTTGACCGGATGGGAGCCCTCAAATGTGCCTGCATTGTGGAAATACGTGGGGGAAGGTACTGGAGGGGGGACTCCGACTCCAGATACGACACCACCATCTGTTCCTGCAGGTTTAACCTCATCCTTCGTCACGGAGACATCGATCAATCTTACCTGGAACGCATCCACAGATAATGTGGGCGTAACCGGATATGAAGTGTACCGGAACGGTACTCTCGCGGCGAACACTTCAACAACTACGGCTGTAGTAACAGGACTGTCAGCTGGCACCACATATGTTTTTACTGTCAAAGCAAAAGATGCGGCAGGCAATCTGTCCGCAGCAAGCGCCTCTCTCAGCGTTACCACTTCCACCGGATCTTCGAATCCTGGGCCTAGCGGCAGCAAATGGCTGATCGGCTACTGGCACAACTTCGATAATGGCTCTACCAACATTAAACTGCGCAACGTTTCAACAGCCTATGATGTTATTAATGTCTCCTTTGCCGAGCCGATTTCACCCGGCAGCGGAACGCTCGCTTTTACTCCGTATAACGCTACGGTAGAAGAGTTCAAGTCGGACATTGCATACCTTCAAAGCCAAGGGAAGAAGGTACTGATTTCCATGGGAGGAGCCAATGGCACGATTGAGCTCACGGATGCAACCAAGAGACAACAGTTCGAGGATTCCCTAAAATCCATCATTTCGACTTACGGATTCAATGGCCTCGACATCGATCTTGAAGGAAGCTCCCTGTCTTTAAATGCAGGCGATACCGACTTCCGCAGTCCAACGACTCCGAAGATCGTTAACCTGATTAACGGCGTGAAAGCGCTTAAATCGCACTTTGGCGCCAATTTTATCCTGACGGCTGCGCCGGAAACGGCTTATGTACAGGGCGGATATCTGAACTATGGTGGTCCTTGGGGGGCGTATCTTCCAGTGATTCATGCCTTGCGCAATGATCTGACCTTGCTGCATGTGCAGCACTATAACACCGGTTCGATGGTGGGGCTGGATGGACGATCTTACGCTCAAGGAACAGCCGATTTCCATGTCGCCATGGCTGAAATGCTGCTTCAAGGTTTTAACGTAGGCGGAAGCTCGGGTCCATTCTTTAGCCCTCTGCGACCGGACCAGATTGCGATTGGTGTACCGGCTTCCCAGCAGGCGGCTGGAGGTGGCTATACAGCGCCAGCCGAGCTGCAGAAGGCATTGAACTATCTGATCAAAGGAGTATCATACGGCGGTTCCTATACCTTGCGCCAGCCTGCGGGCTATGCCGGTCTCAGAGGCATTATGACCTGGTCAATCAACTGGGACGCGTATACGAATAACCAGTTCTCGAACGCACATCGTCCATTCCTGAATGGACTTAGCACGCAAAAGACAGAGGAGGTTGTGTATTAAATGATAAATTTAAATAAACGCACTGCTTTTAAGAAGACTGCAAAGTTTTTCCTTGGTCTGTCCCTGCTCTTATCCGTCATCGTTCCTTCCTTTGCGCTCCAACCTGCTACGGCCGAAGCGGCAGATTCTTATAAAATTGTTGGGTACTACCCGTCCTGGGCTGCGTACGGGAGAAACTATAATGTAGCCGATATCGACCCGACCAAAGTGACACATATCAACTATGCTTTTGCAGATATTTGCTGGAACGGCATTCATGGAAATCCGGATCCTTCGGGCCCCAATCCTGTAACCTGGACCTGTCAGAATGAAAAAAGCCAAACGATCAATGTACCGAACGGAACAATCGTGCTCGGCGATCCATGGATCGATACGGGCAAGACATTTGCAGGGGATACGTGGGATCAACCCATTGCAGGCAATATCAATCAGCTGAACAAGCTGAAACAAACCAATCCTAACCTGAAGACTATTATCTCCGTTGGAGGATGGACGTGGTCCAACCGCTTCTCCGATGTAGCCGCGACTGCTGCAACTCGAGAGGTCTTTGCAAACTCTGCTGTCGATTTCCTGCGAAAGTATAATTTTGACGGGGTAGATCTGGACTGGGAGTACCCGGTATCAGGCGGACTCGATGGTAACAGCAAACGTCCTGAAGATAAGCAAAACTACACATTGCTCCTGAGCAAAATTCGTGAAAAATTGGATGCAGCGGGAGCTGTGGACGGCAAGAAGTATCTGCTTACGATTGCAAGCGGTGCGTCTGCGACCTATGCAGCCAATACGGAGCTTGCAAAAATTGCTGCCATCGTGGACTGGATTAACATTATGACATACGATTTTAACGGCGCATGGCAAAAGATCAGCGCACATAATGCGCCATTGAACTATGATCCTGCGGCTTCAGCTGCTGGCGTGCCAGATGCCAATACATTTAATGTCGCAGCCGGAGCACAAGGGCATCTGGATGCAGGCGTACCGGCCGCTAAACTCGTGCTTGGTGTTCCATTCTACGGTCGTGGCTGGGATGGATGCGCACAGGCAGGCAACGGACAGTATCAGACGTGTTCAGGTGGTTCTTCCGTTGGAACATGGGAAGCAGGCTCCTTCGACTTCTATGATTTAGAGGCCAATTACATCAACAAAAACGGATACACGCGTTACTGGAATGACACGGCTAAAGTGCCATATCTCTATAATGCGTCCAACAAGCGCTTTATCAGTTATGACGATGCGGAGTCCGTTGGTTACAAAACGGCTTATATCAAGAGCAAAGGGCTCGGCGGAGCGATGTTCTGGGAGCTCAGCGGTGACCGTAACAAAACACTTCAAAACAAACTGAAAGCCGATCTGCCTACCGGGGGTACAGTGCCTCCAGTAGATACGACGGCACCAAGCGTACCCGGGAATGCCCGCTCGACAGGCGTGACAGCAAACTCGGTGACACTGGCCTGGAACGCATCAACGGATAATGTAGGCGTTACCGGTTATAACGTCTATAATGGCGCTAATCTTGCGACATCCGTCACCGGAACGACTGCAACAATTAGTGGACTTACAGCGGGGACTTCATATACCTTCACGGTAAAAGCAAAAGATGCGGCAGGTAATCTGTCTGCAGCCAGTAATGCTGTAACCGTAAGCACAACGGCTCAGCCGGGAGGCGATACGCAAGCGCCAACTGCACCAACGAACCTTGCATCGACTGCTCAAACCACATCCAGCATAACGCTGAGCTGGACGGCATCCACTGACAATGTGGGTGTAACGGCTTATGATGTGTACAACGGAACATCACTGGCAACAACGGTAACCGGTACGACGGCAACAATCAGCGGGCTTACGGCGGATACCTCGTATACATTTACGATAAAAGCAAAGGATGCGGCAGGCAACGTGTCTGCAGCGAGCAACGCGGTAAGTGTGAAGACAGCCGCCGAAACGACGAATCCTGGTGTATCCGCATGGCAGGTCAACACAGCTTATACTGCGGGACAACTGGTCACATATAGCGGCAAGACGTATAAATGTTTGCAGCCCCATACCTCCTTGGCAGGGTGGGAACCATCCAACGTTCCTGCCTTGTGGCAGCTTCAATAGTTAAAAATTTAATTACAACATTTTTAATTGAAGCGTGCAGTGTTGGCGAGATTAGTTTAGTGGAAAGAGAATATGACACATGGATTTTTTCTCGGCGCTAAAACAGAAGAAAATAAGAAAAGGGAAGACCAAAAACCACCGGATCTTGATCCGGCGGTTTTTGGCAATTGCATGTTAAAGCAGGCTCCAAAAAGGATTTGCCCTTCTAAATTTCATCTGGAAATTTACACCTACATAATTTCAATCTTCAATTAGAAATCAAAGTTGTCAGGATCAGGTCCAACGCGAACATCTTCGTTCAGAGCCCTAATACGCTCCATCTCATCATTGGACAATTCAAAGTCGAAGATGGAAGAGTTCTCGACGATACGTTTTTCCTTCGTAGACTTCGGAATGGTGATGACACCGTTCTGCAAGTCCCAGCGCAGGATGACTTGTGCTACCGATTTACCTTTCGCAGTGGCAATCTCGGTCAGAACCGGATTATCCAGAAGTTGACCCTGCATCAACGGGGACCAAGCCTCCAATTGAATTCCGTTTTTCTCACAGAATGCTTTGAGCGGAGCTTGAGTCAGACGAGGGTGGTACTCCACCTGATTAATTGCTGGCCTCACTTCAGCATCCTGCAACAGATCTTCAAGGTGATGAATCTGGAAGTTGCTGACGCCAATGGCTTTAATTCGACCTGCTTTGTACAGCTCCTCCATCGCTTTCCATGCGCCTTTATATTTGCCTGCTTTTGGCCAGTGAATCAGATACAGGTCCAGATATTCCAGTCCCAGTTTGTTCAGCGTGACATCAAAAGCAGCAAGAGTTTCCTCGTATCCGAGGTCTGCATTCCACACTTTGGACGTAATGAACAGTTCTTCACGTTTCAGATTATTCTCTTTCAATGCCTCGGCAATGGCTTGTCCTACACCGGATTCGTTGCCATAAATAGCGGCTGTATCAATGCTGCGGTAACCGTGAGCAATCGCTTGTTTGACGGCCTCGATTAATTCAGATCCTTCTTCTACCTGAAATACACCAAGTCCGAACCAAGGCATATGAACGCCGTTATTTAAAGCTACTGTAGATTGTAAATGTTGTGCTGTCATGTGAAGTCCTCCTCATATTATGAATCAAAATGGTAGTAACGATGTGAAACGATAACTCCTGATATCCTTCATTAAGTCATAGTAGATTAAATTCGAATTAACGTATTATACTAGATTAAAATAAAGGGCGAAACCGGTTCCGAGTTGTAACTTTAACGCTGGAAAGACGCATGTTTTGGCTGATTTCTGACGGTCCTGTCTTACATCTCAGAAGGAGAATAGGGATCTTTACGATCAAGCACTCTTGCCCAGCCAGTCAGAAGAACAGCGGCAAGAACCATAATTGCACCAACCCATGTGGTATGAATTAGACCGATGGAGTCCGTGATTACACCGCCCAAATATGCCCCGATTGCGATACCTGCGTTAAAGGCTGCGATGTTGAAGGCGGAGGCGACGTCTTTGGCTTGTGGAGCATATCGTTCTGCGAGTGTTACGACGTACATCTGAAGCCCTGGCACATTCATGAAGGCAAGCAGACCCATGCCGAGTATGGTGAGTAATGCTGCCAGCTTAAATGGAACGGTGAAATACAGTATGCCCAGAATGACGGTCTGAATGATAAACATATAGAAGAGTGCTCGGAGTGGATTGCGGTTGGCGGCTTTCCCTCCAATAATATTACCGATAGCAATGGCGATTCCGTACAGCAGCAGAATTCCCGCGACCGTTTTCTCGGAATATCCGCTGATATCATGCAATAGTGGGGACAGGTAAGTGAATACCACAAACGTTCCCCCATATCCCACAGCGGTAATGGCAAAAGCCAGCAGCAACCGTCCGCCTGTCACCAGCTTCAGTTGTTCTCGGAATGCAGTTCGCGTTCCACGTTGCAACGTGGATGGGACGAGAAGCATGTTGCCAATGAAGGCCACAACACCTACGACAACGATAAGAATGAAAGCTGCGCGCCAGCCCCAGTTTTGACCGATGAGTGTACCCAGCGGTACACCGGTTACGGTAGCAATGGTCAAGCCAGAGAACATGATGGCAATGGCGCTCGCCCGGCGGTTTGCAGGAACCAGGTCTGCCGCAATGGTGGAACCAATGGACATGAATACGCCGTGTGCCAGAGCGGAGACAATTCGAGCAATGAGCAGCATGGTAATTCCACTCGAGAGCGCCGCCATGGTGTTACCAGCGATAAAAACAACCATAATGGCAAGCAGCAGCGTCTTGCGTGACACCGTTGACGTTAATGAGGTCAGAATTGGTGCCCCGAAGGTTACGCCTAATGCATATAAAGTAACGGTCAGTCCCGCTGTCGTTACGGAAATGCCCAGGTCATCTGCAATAAGGGGCAGCAGTCCAACGCTGATAAATTCAGTGGTGCCGATGGCAAACGCACTGATTGCCAGCGCCAGCAGTGCCCAGGTACTGCGTTTTGAATCTTGTAGCATGTCTTATTCAACTCCCCAGAATGTAGATTTGCGTACCGGCAAATGCTATTATGAGTTATTCGACATAAAATGAATAGTACGTACTTTTTAGTACCCTACGTACTTTTTAGTGCCTATATAGCAATTGCTTTTCGAAAAAAGAATTCCAGGGAGGACATGCAGCATGATCAGAAAGAAGTATAATATTTCAGTTGAAGCGACGCTTGAGGTCATTGGCGGCAAGTGGAAGTGCGTCATTCTCTGCCATCTGACACATGGGAAGAAACGGACCAGTGATCTTAAGCGTATTATGCCCGCAATTACGCAGAAAATGTTAACGCAGCAGCTGAGAGAGCTTGAAGATGACGGGATCGTGAACCGCATTGTGTACAATCAGGTACCTCCCAAGGTGGAGTATGAACTGAGTGACTATGGGCGAAGTTTGGAACCGATTCTGAATGCGCTATGTAACTGGGGAGATCAACATATTATTAAGGAATACGGAGACAAATCTTCCGTGTTGGAGGATAATGGGTTAAATGATTTTAACACGGACAACAAGGAGCTGATGAAGCCATGAACTATGAAATTCTATATGATGGTGCATTTGCTATGCTTAAAGTGCAATTGCAACGGGGAGAACGGTTCAAGGCAGAAAGCGGGGCCATGGTATCCATGACACCAACTGTTGACTTGAAGGGATCGGCTGAAGGCGGTATGTTTGCCGGATTCGGACGGATGATCAGTGGCGAGAAATTCTTTTTTCAGGAATTAACGGCTACAGGCGGATCTGCGGAAATTCTGTTGTCACCCTCCAGCATGGGGGATGTGGAGGCGATTGAACTGGATGGTTCCTATTCACTCTACGTACAGAAAGATGGATTTCTGGCCGGAACCGAAGGCATCCAGGTGAATACCAAAATGCAAAACTTGAAGAAAGGTCTCTTCTCGGGAGAGGGTTTCTTTATTATAGAGATCAGTGGGCAAGGAACCGTGTTCCTATCATCCTATGGTGCAATCCATGCGATCAATCTGGCTGCGGGTGAAGAAGTAATCGTAGATAATGCCCATTTGGTGGCATGGCCCAATTATATGGATTATCGTATTGAGAAAGCATCACAAGGCTGGTTATCCAGCGTGACCAGTGGAGAAGGGCTAGTATGCCGATTTCGGGGTGAAGGGACAGTCCTGATTCAGAGTCGTAATCCGCATGGATTTGGCCAATGGGTCAAGCAATTTATTCCTTCGCGTTAATGTTTTCCGCTGAAAATGTACTACGTTGAAACACATGCGTTCCGACAAACGTTATAAGAAAAGATGAAGCTCAAGGTGTAATGATGGAGGTATATTGAGATGGAAAGCTCACGATATAAAAATGCTCAGGAAAGTCCGGGTTATCTGCTATGGCAGGTTACTACGATGTGGCAAAAGGAAATACGCAGGGTGCTCGAGCCTTTGGAATTAACACAACCCCAATTTGTATTATTACATGCCTGTGTGTGGCTCAATGAACGCGACAACGAGGGTAAAGGAGTAACTCAGGTCCAGCTTGCGCAATTTGCCAATGTGGATGTTAACGTTACTTCTCAAGTTCTCCGTGCTCTTGAAAAGAGAGAGTTGATAACTCGCAAGCGTCATCTTACCGATACCCGTGCGAATATTATTACAACAACGCCGGAAGGAACCCGCTTGGCGCTTGAAGGTATTCATCTTGTTGAAGCTGCGGACAAGGTGTTCTTTGATGTGTTAAGTGACCGTAAGGACGAATACATGGAAATCATGCAGGAATTTATTCGATATAAAACAGATGTTTAATGCATAGAAAGAATTTTTCTATGGTTTATTAGACTACAATGTGTAGTGGATTTGTACCTCCCGGGCTTTTTAGCCGGGAGGTTTTTTGTGTTGATTCAATCAATCCGATAAGTCGCAAATGGCTTACCATAGCGGAAAGAGTCGCTGAGTTGGTCGAGCTCGGAAATCATATCATTGGTTAGTTTCATGTCCACGCTAGCCAGATTATGCTCCAGCTGTTCGGTGCTCGTTGCACCAACGATAACCGTCGAAACAGCAGGGCGTGCCAACAGCCAGGCGAGCGACAGGACACTTGGGGAGCAGCCATACGCCGATGCCTTTTCACTGACTTGCTCACCTAATTTAATATTATGTTCCAACAAGAAACGATTGAAGGCCGGATCAGTATCCGCTCTGGAACCGGAAGGCACGCCAGCTTCGCCATTGTATTTACCTGTTAGAATGCCGCCAGCCAGCGGGAAATATGGAATGATGCCGACGCCTTGATCAAGGCACAGCGGTACAAGTTCAAGCTCAGGTGTGCGATCAGCCAGCGAGTAGCTGGTTTGGGTCGAGATATAACGTACATATCCTTTTAGCTCGCTGGTACCCAGAGCTTTCATCAGCTCCCAGGCTACATAGTTGGAAGCTCCGATATAGCGGACTTTGCCGGAAGTGACCATATCGTCCAATGTGCGCAGTGTCTCATCCAGTGGTGTGTGCGGATCAAAGGTATGGATCTGATACAGATCCACATAGTCCGTTTGCAGACGCCGCAGGCTATGTTCAAGCTCTTGCTGCAAATGATAGCGGGATGAACCGCGCCCATTGGGACCCTCGTGCCGGGGGAGACCGGCTTTGGTAGCAAGCACAGCGTTTTCACGTCTGCCTGCCAGGGCTTGTCCGATAATCCGCTCCGATTCCGTTCCGGCGTAGATGTTGGCGGTATCGATAAAATTGATTCCTTGATCCAGTGCCGCATGAATAATGCGGATAGAAGTTGGGTCATCCGCCCGTTTACCAAAGGCATTGGTGCCCAGTCCAAGTGAGGAAACGCGCAGACCGCTATTCCCCAAACGTCGATATTCCATCGTTCATCGCTCCTTCTGTGTCATTTCTTGTATAGCAGATTATAACGTAATCTATTGAAAACGTGTTATTAATATAGTTAAATGATTCTAAGACCGTTATTAAAGGAGATATGATGGAGAACAGTGCTGCACATTTAACCAGACGGAAGCCGAAGAAACCGAAGAAGAGATGGAAGAAACCTTTGATTATCATCCTGAGTACTTTGATTGTGCTGGGGGGACTCGGATTTATCTATCAAAAGCAACTCGTTGTGTTTGCATTTAATCTGTTTGCTTCGGAAACCGTAAAGGAAACGCTCGATGAATCCTTCAAGCCTGTTGGCGATAAGGATGCACCCGTTGTAGAACATACCGATCCATTCTCGCTGTTGTTGCTAGGAATTGACCAACGGGATAACGAACCAAGCCGATCGGATACCATGATCTATTCTGTTGTGCGTCCGGAAGAAAATAAAGTGTTGCTGCTGTCCATTCCGCGTGACTCCTATACCGATATTATCGGCCGGGATGTGAAGTCGAAGATTAACTCAGCCTATGCGCATGGTGAAGCAAAGATGGCGATGGATACTGTGGAGCATCTGTTGGAAAACAAAGTCGATTTCTATGCCGCGATTAATTTTAACGGACTCAAGGATATTGTTGATGCGGTTGGCGGTGTTGAATTGCCGATCAAGAAAAATATTGAGAACAAATCGAAAGCACATGAGAAGCTGTTTGTTGAAGCGAACAAACCGATATACAGCGGCGAAGAAGCGCTGGGCTATGTGCGTTACCGGGAAGATTCCGATTTCAATCGGACGATGCGGCACCGTCTTTTTTTAAGTGCCTTCATGAATCGTGCGCTTGAGGTCAAAAATCTGACCAAGATCCCGGACGTTATCCAGATTGCCGGATCGAATTTTACAACCAACATGAACTCGGATTTCATCGTGAAATTTGCCGAGTCTCTATATATGAAAGACAGCACGCCAACAATCAGCAATTACATGCTTAAGGGTGAAGGCGCAACGCGCAGCGGGACGTGGTACTATGATTTGTCAGAGAGCGATCTGCAATATGTGCGAACCCTGCTCGCGAACTGGCTAGACCCAGATACCACTGAAATTATGGAGCCGGAGACGGCGGATACGAAAGATCCGGCGTAAGCAAGTATCCGATTCTCAGTAAGATGACCAGAAGTTGTATACGTGTACAGTATGACTATATCAATGAATTAGAGTCCAGGAAGCTGATGCTTCCCGGGCTTTTTGTTATGTATGCATTTGGTATAAATCCCATAACGACTTCCGATCCGCAGAGAACGGTTAAATGATTCTATTCCTGAAACCCCATTTTATGGCATACATATAGTAAAATATAGGTAATGAATTCAACATAAACCAACGGAGGAAGCTCATGAAAGAGTTCAAGGATCGGCTTCACCAGGTTCAGGAGCAGCAGAAGCAGCTGGTAAAGGAATATAATGCCCTGCTTCAGGAGTATCAATCGGATGATCTGATCGTACAGAATGAACAGCTCCGAGCGCAATATGAAGCGCATCAACTCAAGCTGCAACAGCTTGAAGTACGCACTCGCAAGATGGAGGAAGAGAATGCCCGTCTTCGGATGGCTCTGTCTGAACAGATGCTGGATGAGAAATTGAATCTTATTCGTGTATCCCAGGAGAAGATGGAGACGTATTTTCGAGGGAAGACGAGTGTACATAATGATCGACTCGCGGCGCATGAACATCGCGCCAAAGTGAATTTAAATGCCATATTCAACAGGGCTTCAGAGGAATTTCAGGGTGATGCCCGTGAGATGAAGGAGAGAATTGCTCATCTGGCTGCTGAGGTGCAGGAACGAATTGAGGCGCATAGACAGACCCTGTGGGAGAGAGAAGAGGCACTACGCAGTCAGATGCAACAAGGATATGAGCATATGGCGGAGGAAGGTTTAAGCGAAGAGACCATTCAGCGGCGCATTCGCCAGAACCGGATGGAGATGAAGATTGGCTTAAGCTGGATCAACAAGGTCGCCATCCTGCTCATTATTCTTGGTGTGGGGGCGGCTTTTCGCTACTCATACGCGACCTGGTTCAGCGATGAGGTGAAAGGCGGAGCGTTCTTCCTGCTTGGTGCGCTAATGCTTGCCGGGGGAGAATGGCTATTCCGGCGTAAAAGACAGACGTTCGCGATGGGTCTGCTCGGAGGCGGGATTTCTGTTCTGTTTGGTTCCATTTTCTACAGCTATTTTTTATTGCATATCATCGGGTTATATACGGGACTTGCCTTGTCAGTGTTGGTTTCGGCCATATCCGTGCTGCTATCGTTGAGGTATCAGTCCAGGACCATCTGTTCACTTGGCTTGGTTGGAGGGTATCTGCCGTTAATCTCCTACATGGCCTATTTCGGTCTTCAAGGTTCGGCTGTTTATGTTGCCATGATCTATCTTTTGCTCTTAAACGGAATTATTGTTTTGATTTCATTTGGCAAACGGTGGCCGATTGTGCATTATATCAGTTTTCTGTTCAACACACCGTCCATGCTCATCCTGTTATGGCTTTCACCAAGTGAGAAGATCGGCATGGTGTATTCCATTATGACATTTGCATTATATCTCGGCATTACACTTGCGTATCCCTTCAAACATCGGGTGAAGTTAACCTGGTGGGACTTTGCTTTGCTCGCCATGAATACGAGCATCAGCTGCCTGATGCTGTATGTATTGTTCGATGCAGCGGGCTGGAATGACGCACAAGGCTTGCTAGCTCTGATTTTCGCTCTGGTCTATTTCGGACTCGCCCGTTTTATCCAGCAGAGGACGCCTCAGGAAAAGCAGACCCTTCTATTGTTCTACGTGACTTCCCTGACTTTTGCCATTCTGATTATACCGTTCCAGTTTGGTGCGAAGTGGCTGTCTATGGGTTGGCTGATCGAAGGAGTTCTGCTGGTTACGCTCGGACATCTGAAGCGGTTCAAATTGGTGGAACGTGCTGGATGGGGAATCGTGCTTCTGTGCATGTTCACCTTTGTGTACTATGACGTGCTGGTGCTGTTCATCATGGGGGAGCAATCCTATTTCATGCTAAAATACTCCTGCATTACGCTGGGTGCGCTGCTTATTACGCTCTATTACGCCTTGGATCGCAACGGCTCCCTATCCGGGGAGAAGTATCATTATAGCCAGACAGAGCTTGGCTTCTTGAATGCATTCAAGTACGTCACACTCGCCAATCTGTGGTTATATGTGCTGTATGAATCAAATGAATTGTATATGAAAGCAGTCGATGACTCATTTCTGTTATACCTGTTCTACAAATGGCTGATGTTCGCTGCGCTGACCATTGCCATGGCCTATGGATTGGGTAAAGTGAGGCTTTTGCGTGATCGGATCGTGCAGGGTTATATCATTTTCCTGCATGCGGTGGGCTGTTGTATTGCTCTGGCAGTAACGTTATCCATGCCGGCACTGCAGCCGGATGTTCAGCAGCACACCGCGGCTGAAGTCGTAGGTTTACTTGTATTAATCATATTTAATGTGGGCGTGTTTTTTGCTGGAAGAGATCTGCTAATCACGGCAATCCGCGGGCAGTTCAAAAGCATTGAATGGTATCCGGTTATCGCAGGGGTCTATCTGCTGGGTGTCATCACTGTGTTTCTGACGATCCAATTCCAGTGGGGAGATGTAGGGCTGTTATTCAGCCTAATCTATCTACTGCTTGCGATCCTGTACATTGCCTATGGGTTCCGCAGAAAATATGTAATGATTCGGCGCCTAGGTCTGGGACTGACGTTGTTTTCCACCGGGAAAATGGTGTTCTATGATGTGGGATTGCTTACATCGGGCAGCAAGATCATTGCCTATTTCAGCTTTGGCGTACTGTTGCTTGGAATTTCTTATCTGTATCAGAAGGTGTCAAGCCGGATGGAGGAAATTCATGTTAGAGAGACCGAACAGTCTGATGAATCCGATCTGCCGGAGGATGAAAAGAACCAATTTAAGGATAGTTGATGCAGTATTCACAATCTTTGGGGGAGGGATGCAACATGGGATTTGACCTGAGTATCATGTTATGGCAATTGTTATGGATTGCTGGCCCTGTAGCGCTCATTGTCTATGGGTGGAGGAAATTTGGTATCAGCAAAAAGCGGCGTTAAGTGCAGGGAATGCCGTTGCAACATCGCTTCTGACAAAAGTCATAATCGGATGAACTTATCGGTATCCATATCCTAAAAATGCATTAAAATGAGGTTCTTGAGCGCTGGTTGTTAGCGTCCAGGGGCCTTATTCTGCTGAATGGATTAAGATATGATCCTCATTCAGGGTGGCATGACCCAGCATAAGATGACATTCATGAAACGTTTTTTCTGTTGATCACGTTATAATAGAGTATACTTACGGCTGGGTATTCAGTTGCAACCATGATGTTTCGGTTACGGGTATGCCTTTCAATGATTCTCCGCGATCATCATTGATGCGGGAGAGCACAGTTAATGTAATGGACAGGGTGAAGGCGAGCAGCACATATATGAAAATGTTTTTTTTGTTCATATGAGGGACCTCTCTTGTTGATTGGGCTAAGGCATGCATACGACTGTTATGAGAAAAAAGGCACAACGTCTGGTATAGTAGAGAAAAGCATATAACGATGCCTGTATACACTATATAAATTATTATGGATGCAAACAATGGAACAAATCTGATGAATTTATCATTATTTATGAACGGAACGCTCATAGAGATAGAGTGATATTTGAAGGTGGGAGAATAACATGCGGGAGACGGCAAAAATCGTCATTCGTACGCCAGGGCAGGAAAGTGACGGTTCGTTCGCTTATGTCAGCCAGGGGCGTTCCATTACAGTGGGGCGTTACACGGGTGGAGATGAATTGGACTTGTCTGTCTACAATCAGTTGATATCGAAGCGGCATTGCCGCATTCATTATGATGTGCAGCAGCAACTGTGGATTGAGGATCTGGATAGCAAAAATGGAACGGAATTGAACGGGCAGCGTCTCGTTCCTTATGAGAAATACCCTTTTGCCGAAGGAGACAGCCTGACGTTGGTCAACGGCTTGATTCAGCTTCGCGTAGAAGGGGATCTCGAAGAAACGAGAGAATATCGGCTATCTGACCTGCTGGGCGAGGGCGTGCGTTTACAGGATCACCTGCAAACCGTGCAGATTGGAGAAGTGGAGATTCCACTGTCCAAGAAGGAGTACCAACTGTTCAAGCTATTGTACAGCCAGTTGGATCACTTTGTGACACGGGAGCAGATTGTCGGCCAAGTGTGGCCGGAGCGAAGCATGCTGGAGAGTGAGTCTGTAGGGATTGACGAGATCAACTCGTTGATCTACCGGACGAATCGCAAGCTGGGAGTTCATTTTACAATTAAATCGGTGTACAAAAAGGGTGTATACATGAAGTCCCATGTGCCGGACTGAATGAGTGAAATGAGCAGCGGGATGGAATGAGATTAAACCAAAATAGAATAACATGAAGGAAGCTTCTGTCAGGTTTTTTAGACCTGGGGAAGCTTCTTTTGTTATGATGAAGGTGCAAATGCCGCCTCTTAATTAAACTCCAAAGGGTTGAGGTTATGTTCATATTTCAATTTATACCATGGCTGATTGCTGTGGTGACACTTATATCTGTAATTTCCATCGTGCTGGTCAGTTGGAAAAATGGAATCTCACCGATGCCCACATCCAGCATCGTCAGGCAGACAGTCATTCAGGAGGTCAACCGCATTCCCGGTTACGGCGACGTCATTGAAGCAGGCTCCGGGTGGGGAACGCTCGCACTGGACGTCGTAAGGCATTGCCCAGGCAAACGGCTAACGGGCATTGAAAATTCTATCATTCCTTTATGGGCCTCCCAATGGATTGCTTTTCTAAGTGTTCGCTTACGGCGAGCGAAGGGAAAGCGCCATTCTCTGGAGGGGCGGCTGCGATTCATCCGTGGCGACATCTATACGAGTTCATATGAACACGCAGATTGCGTCATCTGTTATTTGTTCCCTGGAGCGATGAACCGACTCGTGGACAAATTCAATCGGGAGCTGCCGCCGGGAGCAAAGGTAATTAGCGTCTGTTTTGCATTGCCAGGCAAGATACCGCTACGGACGATTACATGCCGGGATACGCTGCGTACGAAGGTGTATGTCTATACGTTTTGAGTGCCTAACGAACCTCAGCAACGTTATTCCTTCACAATACGTTGTCAGAACCTACAAAATCGGCCCAATTGACGAAATAACGCCACTTCGATTCGTTAGATTTCAAACCAAGGGAAATGGGAGTGAATAGCGTGTACCAGGTTCGTTAGAGAACAAAATATCAAAAACAAGAGATGGCCCACGTCATATTCATGACTTATGGGACATCCCTTGTTTTTTAAATCATCTTTTTATGTGGGTCATTTATGGTCGGAATCTTAGCTTATTTTGCGCTATCCGTTGTACCTGTGGTGTTGGTTGTTGCACCTGATGTACCGGACTCTGTTCTGTTTCTGCCGCCTCCGAATCCACCTTGGCCACGACCTCCGCCTGGACCACCCATACCTGAATTGGCAGTTGTTACACCAGATTCATTCACCCAAGTTACATTGCTTGTGGATTGGAAGGCAACCACTTTGGTTCCACCACTATACGTTCCGTCTGTGTAAAGTCCATCCACTGCTTTGCCAGTTGATGATCCGCCGGAGTAGATCACATAAGAACCGTCTTTTTTCAGATCCGCGGAGCTGACAACTACCGTTTGATAGTCTTTCGCTGGAGCAAAGGTCAGGATATTGTTGCCTTCGCTGTCTTCCACATGTACCAGTGTTCCTGCTTTTTGCGTTTCAGGGAACGTCATGGCAATGGTATTTTGAGTCGATGCTTCAGATGTGGCCTGAGCCATGCCCGAACTTCCCGCTGCGACCAGATATCCGCCGCTGAGCTCGAAGTCACCGTCATAATCCAGCGCGCCGTTGCCATTGTCTGTTGGACCGTTCACAATGACGGTTCCGTCTGTCATATAGATGGAGCCATTCGAATCCAGTCCATCGCCGCCAGCATTGACGGTAAGGGAACCACCGTTGATATGAAGTTCACTGTTGCTGGCAGATTCACCCATCATTCCACCTGGCGCACCACCTTGTGGACGGCCATTGCTATCCGCGTTCGTACTTTGATTGGATAGATCGGTAGTTGATGTTGTGCCTTTCGTCTCAGTAACAGAGTTGTTGAAAGCAGCAGTAGTGTCTTCTGCCTGCGTGCTGTCATCTGTAGACGTCGCAGCATCGGCATCTTCATCCGTTGCTGTGATTTCACCCGACGCATTCACGCCATCATCTGATGCAGTGACATCCACATTTCCATCGTTCAGAGTAATGATTGCTCCTTCAAGACCTTCATAGCTCTTGGCAATCACGATTGTTCCACCGTTGATCGTAAGCGCCTGATCTGCATGAATGCCGTCATCGCCCGATTCAATGCTGAACTTGCCGTCATTGACAGTCACATTGTTGTTGCTGTGCAGAGAGTCATCCATGGAATCGATCGTATACGTACCGCCATTGATGGTGAGATCCACGCCGGCTTTAAGTGCTTTAGCGCTCGTCGTTTCTTCTTCTGTTGTTGTGCTTGTGTCTGCATCTGCATTGGAATCAGCAGGTGCTTGTGCATTGGTCGAGCCGGATGGTGCTGTACCTGTAGCGTTCGTTCCATTATTGCTCGGCATATCAGCGGGTGGTTCTCCATCCGGTGGTGTACCCATATCCGTTGGAGGTGTTCCGCCACCCCAGCCGCCACCGCCACCGCCGCCAAATGGTCCTTCTTCTACTTTTTCTGGTGCATTGGCACTGCCGCCTCCGGTTACGATGTTAAATGTGCCGCCATCCGTAACCAATGCAGTTTCCGCTTGAATGCCGTCGCTGCCGCTCTGGATGTTAAATGTACCTCCAGCAATGGCTACGAAACCTTTGGTTGTATCTGTGTGGTTGGTGGATTTAATGCCGTCACCTTCTGAATCAATGGTAATGGTACCGGCTTGAATGGCAACCATATCTTTACCTTTGATGCCGTCATCGGCCGATTTGACGTTAATTGTGCCACTGACGATTTTTAGATCATCCTTGCTCGTAATACCTTCATTATAGTTACCTGTCACCGTCAGCTTGCCTGTACCATTAAACGTCAGGTCTGCCTTGCTGAAGATTGCTGCATCTGGCTCATCCGTTGTATCGTCGGCGTATACGTATGTTTTGCCATCGGAGACGGCATTCTCGGTGCCTTCCTCCAGCGTAATGATGGCTTTGCCCGCTTTCTGGATATAGATACCTGCGCTATCGTTATCATTGATTGTGGCTCCGTTTAACACCAGATGTACAGTGCCCTTATCTGCAACATTGACCACAATCTGTCCATCGGTCAGCTTGCCGCTAAGTACATAGGTACCCGCTGCGGAGATGGTTACCGATCCATTGGCTGCTTTTGCACCCGATCCTGTGATGGAAGCGGTCGTCCCGTTCAACTTAATCTTTGTAGAATCTGTTGCACTCCAGCTCACATTGGTGTCGTCTGCATCCATCGTGACCAGATCGGCATATTTCACCGAGGTTTGTTCACTGACGGATACGGTTTTGGTTGTCCCTGTCGTTGACACGGCGGCGTTTGCCGTACTGCTGGTTGCAGCCGGAGCGCTGCAAGCGGTAACCATTGCTGTAATCATGGCGACGGACCACAGTTTGCTGCCAGTTATGATTTTCTTTTTCATATTCTATCGTTCCCTTCGAATTTTAATATTCAGTGGTTGTTGGACTCATGGTTAATGAAATATCCAGATTACCGTTTCGGGTACGGATCATATCGAGAAATTCTTTTTGATTGACACTTTCATGAATGGTCACGTTGTAGACCAGCTCGTACAGACTGCCAAGCTCGGTTGTTCTGATTTTTTTAAGTTCATGCACGACATTGAATTTGTGGAATACCTCTTCCAGTGCTTCTTCGTAACTCAGATTTTCGGGAATGGTCACCTTCAATGTTTTTTGCTGGCTTTTCTTCGCTCCGAAATTGAAGCGGCTCAGAACAAACATCAGTACACACAGGATGATGGTAAATAACACAGCATAACCGAATGCGCCTACACCGCAGGCAAGACCCGAAGCCATGGTGAACAGAACATAAGCAATATCTTTCGGGTCACCAGGCGCACTTCTGAATCGGATGATGGAGAAGGCACCGGCGAGGCTGAATGCACGGGCAATGTTGCTGCCGATCAGAAGAATGATGATGGCTACGATGACTGGCAAGACAACCATGGTTAGTGTAAAGCTTTGGGAGTATGTGCTCTGATTCGTCTTCATGTATGTCAGGCTGATAATGGCCCCCATAATGATGGCAAGGCCGATGGTAATAATGGCATTGCTGAAGGTCAGAGTTGTATCGGTTAGTGCAGAACTAAAGATGGAATCAAGCATACAGGACACGCTCTCTTTCTGTGATTGTTTTTTCTTGTTCTATGGATGGGTTAAAGTCTGTACCCGGCACGAGTATACGCTCCGTCTGGTAGTTCAGGTTGGTTGTTCTGGCCAGATGTCTGTACTCATTGCCGTATTTCGAGAATCCGGTGCGATATAGGCCGTGTTCGGATAACAGTTGGGAGAGCCACATCGGAACGGTTTTTTCGGCTTTGACTTCCATCAGCCAGCGACCGTCTTTCACCAGAGGTTCACCGTAATCTCCTTGCTCCAGCTTCAGATCGTATCTGCGACTGCGGATGTTGGTGTCAAAGGTGATTCGGAGATCGCGGCTGTTCTTATCGAACAACGCCTTGCGTTCATACGCCAGATATACTTTTGGCTCCAGATCGTACAGCCGAAGGAAATACTTGATCTCTTCGATAACCTGCTTGTTCATATAATCGGCGAGATCAGGAGCCTTGCCTGTCTGAACGAATGCATAGGCTTCATCCAGCTTCAGGGCAGTTCGGCGTTTGTTTACCAAGCCAAATACTTTCTTTTTGATCTCCAGATATACCTTCGCATTCTCTTCAGGAACTCCGTATGCCCGCAGTCTCAGCTTCTCCTTGTATTTGGGCTTAGAGAGACTGGCGCGGATTAGGGAATCCTGCGGAGTATCGAAGTACAGGTTGCTGATGGAGTAGAATTCGTGTTTCTTGTTATAGGCGTCCAGCTCCATATACTTCAGCAGATCGGTGTAGAAGTTCTCGTATTGCTCATCTGTCAGGAGATATTTGCTCTCATATCGGTTGAATACTTCAATTGCCATTGGGGTTCAGTCCTTTCATCCATGTTTTGTTGCATCGTGTATTGCTTCCATGTCTGTATCTTAGAGCGCCAACCTTGAATGAATCTTAAATGATTTTACATTCCGTTGATCTTTTTTTACCTTCCTTTAATAGTTCGCGAAAAAACTGAAATTAAGATTGATTCAAGGTTCGGTTGCTACAATCGTTGGTATAATAGATTGACTTATATCGAAACCAATTCATGCAGAGGAATGAAGAACCGATGAGAATACTTATTGCGGAAGATGAGGTTCATTTGGCAGAAGCCGTATCGCAAATATTGAAAAAACACAATTACTCTGTAGACATGGTGCATGACGGGAGATCGGGTCTGGATTATGCGCTGAGTGGAATCTATGATCTGTTGTTGCTGGACATCATGATGCCGGAAATGGACGGAATTACCGTGCTGAAGAAACTGCGCAGCGAAGGCAATCATACGCCTGTCATTCTGCTCACAGCCAAAGGAGAAATTTCAGACAAAGTGACTGGGCTGGATTATGGAGCGGATGATTATATAGCAAAGCCCTTTGCCACGGAGGAATTGCTCGCCCGGATTCGGGCAGCCCTGAGAAGGAAGGGAGAAGTCGTTCCAGAGGATGGACTGAAGTTTGGTGACATCGAACTGAACACCACGCAGCTGAAGCTGAGTGTTCAAGGAAAGGAGATCAAGCTGAATCTGAAGGAAAATGAACTGCTGGAACTGTTAATCACTCGCAAACAGGCCATTACTTCCAAAGAGCAGATTATTGAGAAGTTGTGGGGGTTCGATTCGGAAGTGGAGTATAACAATGTGGAGGTGTACATCTCGTTTTTACGCAAGAAATTAACCTTCCTGAACTCCGCGGTCCGCATCAATACGATTCGGGGTGTGGGGTACGTACTTGAGGTGACGGCCTGATGTTCAAGAAACTCAGAAACCGATTTCTGATTGTGAATCTGGTATCCATCTCGATTATGATGCTGGTTGCCTTTGCTACGATCTACATCATTACGTACCAGAATGTACAGCGGGAAACCAACATGGAGCTGTTCAAAGTGTCGGATTTCTATCATGGTCCTTACAACTCCAGCAAGATGCCGCGTGGTGATGACAGGGATTCAGTGACAGGATCACAGCCATCGGATTCCATTGCCAATGGAGCGCCGGGGAGTGACCCGAACTCGCCGCCGGGACGCTCCGTATCATTCATGATCAAGACGGACAGTGAATGGAAAATCACGGATACGCACTCCAGGTTTGATATGGATGACACGTTCTATACTGAAGCTTTGCAAAAGGTGAACAAGGTTAACGATCTGGATCGTAAGACCGGACAATTCACGCTGAATGGAACCGATTGGGCTTATGTGATCGACCCGAGCAGCACAGGGCACATGATTGTGTTCATCGATGTGACGGCCCAACAGGGCATCCTTACGAATCTGATTTATACTTTTGCTGTTGTAGGTTTGATTATGCTGATCGTTATCTTCTTCCTGAGCCGCTATTTCGCCAATCGCTCCATTACCCCGGTCAAGGAAGCCTTCGAGAAGCAAAAGCAGTTCATAGCCGATGCTTCACATGAGTTGAAAACACCGCTGGCAATCATCAATACCAACACGGATGTGCTTCTCGCGAACCGGGAGGATACGATTGAGAATCAGGCCAAGTGGCTGCATTACATCAAGTCGGAGACGGAACGCATGTCGGGACTGACGAATGATCTGTTATATCTGACTCAAATTGATGATTCGCGATCCTCGATGATTCATGCCAAATTCAATATGAGCGATGCGGTGGAGAACATTATTTTAACGATGGAGGCCGTGATTTTTGAGAAAAATATATCTCTGGACTACAGCATTGAGCCGCAGCTCATGGTCCATGGCAACAGCGAACAGATTAAGCAAGTCATTCTGATTTTGCTCGATAATGCTGTGAAATACTCCAGAGCCAAAGGCTCGGTCAACGTATCGCTTAAGAAACATAACAATGATGTTGTACTGGCCGTTTCCAACACGGGAGAGGGCATTGCTGCTGAACATCTGGACCGGATATTCGATCGTTTCTATCGTACTGATGCCTCCAGAGCACGGAAACATGGTGGACATGGATTGGGTCTTGCGATTGCAAGATCGATCGTGGAGCAGCATAAAGGTGAAATTTATGCCCGCAGTGTGGTAGGGGAAGGCGCAACATTTTACGTTCGTTTATCTTAGGGGTAAGGAATAAGGCATGACTGTTGTGGGTTAACCTATGCTACAATGGCAACAGAACGTATGAATCAAGGAGCTGACTTAACGTGACTGAAGCAAATTCAATTAATGAACAGGAAATGAAGGCATATATTGCAGAGAAGACAAAGGCAAGCGAAGCGAATATCGCTCTTGTACTGAAGCACGAGCAGGCGTACATTAACAAAGCGCATGAAAATGCCAAAGGCGATGTGGATATCGATGGTGACGATCTGGCCGACTACATTCTGAGCCGCAAAGATGTGAAACTGGATGAGTTGACCGTTGAAGGCATTCTGGATGCTGAAATGGACTACTTGATGGAAAAAGGTCTCGCAGGCTACGTGGACTAAATCTAAATCAATCTATTAAAAAAATGACCTCAGCCTCCACGTTATTGTGGAATTTGAGGTCATTTTGATTGTACATTCGGAAAAACCTTTTAACCAGCCAGCCCCGTTGGACTAGCCCTATTCTTCTTATTGCCCCATCATACCGCCATCGACAGTATAGAGGGAAGCGGTGACATACGAAGCTTCTTCGGACAACAGGAAGTTCATGATGGCTGCGACTTCTTCCGGTTCACCGTAGCGGCCCATTGGAATTGCGGATACGGTAGCGGATTGATAATCTTCCACATTACCGGAGTTTGCTTCGATTTGGCGCATCATGCGGGTATTAATAGTGCCCGGCAATACCGCGTTAACCCGAATACCATAAGGTGCCAGTTCATTCGCAGCGGTACGCGTGAGGCCAACCACGGCATGTTTGGACATAATATATGGAGATACGGCTGGAGCACCCATCAGACCTGCAAGGGAAGAGGTATTCAGAATCGCACCAGATTTTTGTTTTTTCATGACAGGGATGACGTTCTGCAAACCAAGGAATACACCGCGCACATTAACGTTATATACGAGATCGAGGGCTTCAACGCTTAGATCTTCGATCAGTCCGGTTGGACCTTCAATCCCGGCATTGTTGGCAAAATAATCGATTCGGCCAAAAGCATCCAGTGCTTTTTGCACATAATTTTTCACGTCGGATTCTTGAGATACGTTTGCTTTCACCGCAATGACGTGCTCTTTGTCGAGTTCCAGTTCCGTGATGGTTTGTTGGATGGCTTCTTCGTTCAGATCGACCAGCACCAGATTGATTTTGCGTTCAGCAAGGCGACGTGCCAATTCTTTACCGATGCCTCCGGCTGCTCCTGTAATAATGGCTGTTTGGGTATATGATGTACTCATCATGTATTCGCTCCTTATAAAATGAAATCAGGTGAACTGTGAGTAAACGTTCAACCTGTTGTCTATCGTTCCTGTCTTAATGTTAAGATATACATAGAAATGTGACAATCATCATTGACATCGCATATGTCAGCTATCGGACAGGGATGTAAGCGGTGTTCATTTAGGTTACAATAATGGACAGAGGAGGTGGAAATGTTGATTATCGAACACCCTCAGGATCGGAGGGCACGAAGAACGCAGGATGCCATCATTGCTGCGACAGTGTCTTTGATATTGGAAAAGGGAGCTGAAGCCGTCACGATTCGTGACATTACGGAGCGGGCGGATTACAACCGGGGAACGTTCTATTTACATTTTCCAGGCAAGCCCGAGCTACTGCAATTTATTCTGGATGATTTCATGCAGGGTGTGGGGCAAGCTTATGCATCACCATATGCGGAGTTAAAAGAAGTAGATATGACGGCATTGCTGCCATCAACGATGCCTGTATTTGAATATATTGAAGCACATCAAGATATCTTTCGGGCCTTGATGACGATGCATGGGGATATGGGAACCAGACTCTGCAACATGTTCAGAACATATTTAACCGAAGATTTTATATTGGTGACCGAAGATAGTAACTACACTATTAATTACGACATCATGCTAAGTTACCTGGTATCTGCAACCGTTGGTGTGATTATGCATTGGGCGGAGATTGGTTTCAAGTATTCTTCCCACTACATGGGAGAACAGCTGACTGCGCTCATTAATATCAAACCGACCCGTCTCCTGATTGAACCAGGGCAGAAGGGCCGGACCATTCATGAACGCATGCTTCAGGACTGAATAGCGTGCCTGATTCTCTTATTCCCAAGGATAACTAACGGTGAGGAAGTCGGCGAAGTTCTTGCTTTCTGCCCGCCGTTGTTTCCGCATGGCCGCCCGGGCTGGAGCAGTCGTATAATTTCTTCTCTTCCTCCGTCTCCGGAATGATGCGAGGAACAATGAGTTTACGGTTATTTTCATCCAAAGCGACAAAGGTAAGGAATGCGGTCGCCGCAATCTTCTTCTCCCCCGTCTTCAGATCCTCGCGGATCACCTTCACAAAAATCTCCATCGAACTTCGTCCCGTCCACGATGCGAAGGATTCCAACGTCACCGAATCCGTCGGATTAATCGGATACAAGAAATCGACCGAATCGGTCGAAGCCGTAACGGTATTTACCCGGCACAACTTGGATGCGGCGATGGATGCAATGTCATCGATATAGGACATGAGTTTGCCGCCAAACAAGGTATTATGGTTATTTACATCGGTTGGAAATACTCTTGCCGTCTTGAAACAACGTGTTTCGCGCACATACTTTCTCTCCACTTGATCTAATTCCGTAGGTTTAGGTATCTCTCTCATTCTTTGTAGTCCTCTTGACAGTATGGCTGATGGACGTTGCAAGATATGCCGCGTCCATCCTCTCTATATGTTAGTTCTAGTATAGGTGTCGGTCACTTCTTCCTCGCCATCAGGAACCAGTTCAAAGCGCAAGCCAAGTGCAAAAGCCACCTTCTGGAGCGTATCGAAGCGCGGAATCTGCGCGGAGCTCTCCAGACGGGCAATAGCCGACTGCTTGAGTCCTGCTCGTTCACCGATATTATCGGAAGCTAGGGCGCTTCTAGCGTCGACGACATGCCGTCTGATGTACCAATATAATAGACTGTCATACACTGTTACATTTCGAATACACAAAAAAGGATTCGAGCTGCCGATAATGGCCTCGAATCCTTTTTTGTGAATAATCAGTCGTAACGGATTTTAATGTTTTATCCGTTAGCTTCAGTGGCGCTATTGGAAGCGAATGCAGACCACTTTACATTTACACCATTGGAACAATGGAATGAGATTTTATAGTCACCACCGCGCATACCTTGCGGATAATCCGCCGTGCTTCTCCAAGTATATGCTGCTCCCGGCTTAACAGTAGCTGCAATATACTCTAATCCTGATGAGTGTTGCATCGTAACAGTTAGATTGCTTGTTCCATTGTTTAGGAAGTAGAATTTACCATGTCCGTAACCAGCTGGAACCGAGAAAGAAGCGGGGGCGGTAGAAGAAGCAGAGCTCACAGTTGTGAGCGGCTGTGTGTTACCAATAGCGAACGGAGTAACAATTGGTGGCGTTGTCTCATCTGCCGGATTTAGCTGGACGCTATCAGCGCTAACTACTACTGGAATCGCCAAAGTTGCGGCTAGTGCTAAGGATAAAACTGCGGATCTTGCTTTGTTTCTCATTTGTTATAAACTCCCTCACCTAGTATAATGTTGTCTAATACATGTTAATATTATACTTTTTTTTCAGAAAAAGCAATGAAAAAAATGGTAAAAAGTAAAAAAGAAGCTGTATCCCTATTCAAGTGAAGCATGATTCAAAAAAAACCGCCAGGCGCGGACCGGCGCGCTGGCGGTTTGATGTTGTATATTAAGCCTTGGGTCTGAAAATGCCAGACGGCTTGCCGATAGGCAAGAACGTATAGCCGAAGTGAGCGTTCAGTACGGAAGCACCTGTGCCGTACAACGACACGATTCCGATTCCCATTTCAGCATAAGCTGCGATGGTATGGAAGATATGAGGAGCTACGCCGAAAGCGTCAAAGGTCAGGCCAAGGAACAGGAAGTCAATGAGAATGAAAATGATGAGCAATACTTTGTTGGCTTCAACGGCACCCAGCGTCATGAACAGGGTGAACACGAGATATCCGGCAAAAGCAAATCCGAGCTGCTTTCCATCTGCCTGTTCCGCAAGAGTGGAGCCAAACACGCCCATTTTGATCAGCCAGTTGGCACCCATGGCGAACCAGAAGAATGCATATGCGCCGAAGGCAGTTGTGCCAAAGGTATTGTTACGTTTGGAATCTTGAATACAAGCGAACAATTGGGCAAATGCACCTAGGAAAATCGCCCAAGGAATGGCGTAGCTAAGGCCGTCTGTAATGCCAAGTTTTTGGGAAGAAGCGACCAGAGTGACGATGGCCAACCCAAATAATCCCATTGCGCTGGGATCGGCGTTTATGATTTTGACTTTAGTCTGTGAATCGGTTTGCATGGTGTTGATGAGCCTCCAAATAATCAAATCAGGATGATCCGTTCGAACTGAATCGTCCTCTATACTTCTTATTTCGTATCCGCCTGGTCCGGACACACACATCGCCCTATTGTACCTGAATGAATTACATATGAAAAGGGATTTTATTACCTTTGGGATGATTATCCGATCCCTTGTGAGGCTCGTGTTAAAGATTAAGAACGAAGAGATTGGTTTTTTTAACATACACAATAATGACACAACTGTTTGAATATGAAGTTAGTGGGGATAATTTGCTCGTGAAATTGTAAGCCAACCTTCAATTAGGCGTTGCAGAGCCATTTTCTCATCGTCTTCTAGAGATGGCTATAGAGACTTTCAAAAATTGGAGAAGGATACAAAACATCCATGCGAACTATGCCATATGTTAATCCAACTATAGATTGACAGGAAAACCTAAAATGTAACACAGAAATAGGGAGGGATTAGAGCGATGGTTATGAGTTTGGAATTGAAAAATCAAATAGAGAAAGCCAGACATAACCTTCATATGTTGGTAGAGCATAACGAGGGTAGGTTTGGGCATCCCGATGTGCTTCAGCAGTCCATGGTACTGGATGAATTGATCAATGAGTATAATCGAATGAATCTAAGCAAGCCGAGGGCTTGATGGATATAGATGAGCTATTTTTTGCAATCATGCGCACATGATAATAGCTGGAATAGGCAGCAGGAAGATCGAATGCTGTATCATTCCAGTTCAATCATGAGCGCATGTTTTTTTTGTTACTCTTTAATGCAACAGCCGCTTCGCTTCCAGATAAAGTACCTGAACGAACTTTTTGGTGTTAATGCGGGTCTGGGACAAGGAGGGCTCCACATTGTTTTGCAGTTCCAGCATTTTCTTGCGAATCTCCGTAAAGTCAAAGAACTTTGACGCGTAATTCTCGAAGTTCGGATGTGTGTAATCCGTGAGTCCGAGCGATACGACATGGCTTAATGTTTGGAAAATTGCCCGGCGAACGCGCTGCTCAGATGCCTTGATCTCCTTCGTTATTTCCGCTGATGTGGCATCGGAACCCAGTTTGCGTATGGCTACATTCTGGAAGATATCCTTAAGTGACGGGAACGTGTATGGAGAGAGTTTATGTTCCTCCGTTTCAATCTGCTCCAGGTATTCCAGCATGTCCAGCAGATCTCTGCTGCCGGCTTCTCCGATCATGCCCATCTCGGATAACAGGAAATGTCCTGCTGTCGTGATCGTTTTGTCGGGGGCCGGTGTTGAAGCACGTTCAGAAGATTGTAATCTGGACAGTCCTTGCAGCGTACGCTGAATATCTGCGATGGATTGCTGCATACGCAGACGCTCGTCTACCAGACGCAGAACAGACAGGATCTCCAGTCGATTAATCGGCTTCGTAATATAGTATTCGATGCCAAGCGAATAGGCTTCCCCAATCATATTTTTCGACTCAATCTGGGAGATCATCACGATCTTGCCATTGAACCTTCCTTCAAGTGCACGTATCGTCTGAATCCCGTCTCGCTGCGGCATGAGCAGATCAATTAGCAGTACATCCACCTTATGAAGCTCCAACAGTTCAGCTTGAATATGAGCCCCATCTTCGGCTTCTCCCACAATCTCACCGAGTCCCTCATCTTCAATAATATCCATTAGCATGGATCGAACCCCAGGATCATCATCCACAATAAAATAACGCATTTCCGTGGTCCTCCTTTCTGATTGACTGTACTCCTATATATTTCGTTCTCTGCATCTATAAATGATCTTTCCCTGCTATTAATGGTCCCCTATATCATACTTGGTTGTATATCTCGATGTGAAGACCCGTGTATGCAGACGAATATGTCAGATAAAGTGACAATGAATGGATAAACGTTGCTTATTTATAAAAAATTTAAATGTTTCCGTGTAGGTATTTGTCGGTTTCCGTAGATGCCCCTGTAGTATAGGTAACATCCGAAAATGTGGATTCCGAGATGTGCAGAATGGTGCAAACGATCTCTTAACTATCGTACTGCAGCAGAGATCTGTCCGTCTGGGGCGATAGAACTGCATGCCTTTATGAAGTAGTATGAGAATTTTTCGCCCAGTCATACAGCTGGGGAACGCTTTTTAACGAACCGTCAACGAAAAGGGGCATAGCCAATGGAGCAAACAATACAAGATATTATTGCAGTTTTCAATGATTTTCTGTGGTCCAAGCTGTTAATCATCTTGTTGGTCGTATGTGGTTTGTATTTTACGACCAAGACCCGGTTCATGCAATTCCGCATGATTGGGGATATGGTGAAAGTGCTCAAGGAGCCAAAGAGCAAGGAGCCCGGCAAAATTTCGCCGTTTCAGGCATTCTGTATCAGTATGGCAGCCCGCGTGGGAACCGGGAATATTACCGGTATTGCACTGGCAATCGCACTGGGGGGACCAGGGGCTGTATTTTGGATGTGGGTTATCGCGATTTTTGGTTCGGCTTCGAGTTTTGTGGAGAGTACGCTTGCTCAAATTTATAAAATCAAAGATAAGGGCGGATTCCGCGGAGGACCGGCTTATTATATGGAGCGTGGCCTTGGGAAACGATGGATGGGGATATTGTTCGCAATTCTCATTACGTTATCGTTCGGTTTGGTCTTTAATGCTGTGCAGTCCAACACGATTACAGTCGCATTCAATAATTCCTTCGGCATCGATCGGTTGACTGTAGGCATAATTATGGCCGTTGTGTTCGCGGGAATCATTATGGGTGGTGTTAAACGGATTGCCAAGGCGTCTGAATACATCGTTGTTGTTCTTGCTGTGCTGTACATTGGTGTGGCTGCATTTGTTGTTCTGTCGAACATCACACAACTTCCTGCCATGATTGCGCTGATTGTGAAAAATGCCTTCGGCATTGAACAGGTCGCGGGTGGTACACTTGGAGCCGCGCTGATGAATGGTGTTAAACGTGGTTTGTTCTCCAATGAGGCGGGTATGGGTAGTGCACCCAATGCTGCCGCTACAGCGGATACAACACATCCGGTCAAACAAGGGCTTATTCAGGCGTTTGGCGTGTTGACCGATACCTTGGTTATTTGTACAAGCACGGCCATGATTATTTTGTTATCAGGTGTGTACAAAGGTTCCAATCTGGGTGGGATTGAGTTAACTCAAGCGGCATTAAGTGTGCATATCGGTTCATGGGCATCCGGATTTTTGGCAGTCATGGTGTTCCTGTTTGCCTTTAGTACGCTCATCGGGAATTATTACTACGGGGAAACCAATATTGAGTTTATCAAATCCAATAAAGTCTGGCTGTGGGTATACCGTGTGTGTGTCATCGCGATGGTGCTGTTTGGTGCTATTGCCAAGGTACAGCTGGTATGGGATCTGGCCGACCTGTTCATGGGTCTGATGGTTGTGGTGAATCTGATTGCCATCCTGATGCTGTCCAAGGTGACATTCGATGCGCTGAAGGATTACAAGAAACAAAAGGCCGAAGGACGTGATCCGATCTTTACTCGGGACCGTATTCACATTCCGGGTGAAGTCGAATGCTGGGAGTCTGAGGCTGAGGTGGTAGGAACTCCACGTACACCGCGATAAAAAGACAAATGAAACAGGACTTAGAATTTCCGTCACGGGGACGGGGATTCCAAGTCCTGTTTATTCTATTTCCCTAATCGTTCACAGAATAACTGATGAGTTGCTCAGACAGGGACTTCATGCGTTCTCCCGCTTCATTCAGCTTCTCGATGACATCCGTGAAAGAAGATACAAGTGTGGCTTGCTCCTGAGAAGAAGCTGCAATCTGGGATACTTCGACTTCCATCTGTTTAATCACCTCTTGTACATCTTTCAAGCTGATATCAATATCGCTGGTAGCCTGTTTGGCATCGACAGAAAGTTTGCGCACTTCCGTTGCGACCACACCAAAGCCAACTCCGGCTTCACCTACACGCGCAGCTTCGATAGCGGCATTGAGCCCAAGCAAGTTGGTCTGTTCCGAGATTTCACGAATGAACCCGGCAACCTTGTTGATCTGAGACGAATTCTTAACCGCCAGGCGTGTATTCTCCAGAATCTGTTCGCTGGTGGCTTGCAATTCTTCCGCATGAGCGGCAACATGCTGGACCATGTCAACCAGGTTTCCATTAATGGTTTGGTTTTCTTGTATAATAGCTTCAAGCTGGTTTTGGTTCGATTGATCATACGATACGCAGAAAATAGCAACGACCTGATGATTATCATCAAAGATCGGTATATTAAGGACATCCAGCTCGATACCGTAGTATTCTGCCGGCAGGTGAGTCAGAGAGGCTTCGTTTCCGTTCGTGAGAGCGGTGAAGTTCTTATATCCATCCAAGAGAGGATCGCCTTCTTTGAATCCGAGATTAAACTTATCGGTGGAGACAGAATACAGTACCTTCTCGTGATCATACACCGTTAGACTGGCTGGTTCTCTAAGAATCATTCGGATATAAGGCATTACTTTCAAAAGAGCATCTACAACGTTCATAACAGGTAGAACCATCCTTTCTTTATTTGAATTCTAAAATAGCAGTTGTAACTATGCTTGTTGCTTTATCTTTCATCGGATAAGAGTGCGCTATCATGTACTCCTTTTTTCATAAAATATTGTCATTTTGAAGGCTGGATTTTAAAGTGTTTCCCATTTAAATGAATGTATTGGATATAAAATCTAGTTGTAACTATTTTTATATCAAGATATTTGTCTGGTCTATATCGTTTATGGAACATGTGTCCATTGCATATGTAGATCTAGACAGGGGGGTATCCGAGATGAGAGAAATCATGGACTTTGGACTGCTGCGCCAGCTTGCGCGGGAGCATGGCCTGGATCAGGTGCTCGACGAACCTGCACTTGCTGAATTAAGGTTGCTCGAAGCTTCCAAAGGCGAGATTATATGTGCCAAAGGTGAACGTCCCGAACGATTATATTTTCTCGTCCAAGGTAAACTTAAGATTTATACAACACTGCCCAATGGCAAGTCTTTGTTACTTCGTTTTAGTATGCCGCCTGCGCTGGTAGGTGATCTGGAGCTGGTCAATGGCAAGGAAGCCAAAAACACGGTGGAATCCGTCAACAAAAGCTTACTGCTCGGTGTAAGCTATCGCTACCTCAAGAATACATATGCTGAAAACCCGAAGTTTCTTCATTTTATGCTTAGCCATGTGACCCACAAATTATATACCTTCTCGAATCTGTCGAGTCTCAACCTGCTCTATCCCGTCGAGAGCCGTTTTGCAAGCTATTTGTTGTCCACGATGGAGCAAGGGGAGCAGATCACGGAAGAAATCCAGACCTCTAAACTGACAGAGCTGGCGGATATGCTGGGAACGAGCTATAGACACTTGAACCGGGTCATTCATGACCTCCGCGATCGTGATATCATCCGCAAAGAACAGCGCAACATTGTCATCTGCAATCTGGAGCAGTTACGTGAAATTGCGGGAGGTAATATGTACGAATAAATAAGGTTAGATGGCATTGCTTTCACAACTGTTGTACGGCAAAAATGTAAAGACACCCTCTCTTCAGGCAAAGGGGGTGTCCGTTGCCTCCACCTGTCAGGTGGAGGTTTTTTTCTTTGTCGTTCTATTGATCTAGATACGGATTAAACATCTCCACGCTGTTCGAATAATTGAGCGATTTCCACGATGACCTGTGTGGCCTTAACCATATTATCCACCGATACATATTCGAATTTGCCGTGATAGTTCTCTCCGCCTGTGAAGATATTGGGTGTAGGCATACCCATGTACGAGAGCTGGGAACCGTCTGTGCCTCCCCGAATTGGGCGAATGACAGGTTCGATATCAAGGCGAGTCATCGCTTCGTGTGCAATATCGACGATCTGGCGCACAGGTTCGATTTTCTCACGCATGTTATAGTATTGATCATTTAATTCAATGGAGATGCTTTTCTCACCATATTTGCCTTTCAATTCGCTTACGACATCCAACAAATACGCTTTACGTTTCTCAAACTTCTCCCGGTCAAAGTCCCTGATGATGTAGCTCATCTTGGTCAGTTCGACGTCTCCCTCGATAGATAACAAATGATAGAATCCTTCATAACCTTCTGTGAATTCGGGAGCTTCCTCCGCAGGCAATCGGCGATTCAACTCCATTGCAATTTTAGCGGAATTGACCATCTTGTTTTTGGCTGTGCCGGGGTGCACGTTGGTGCCCCGTACTGTGATTTTGGCAGCAGCCGCGTTGAAACTTTCGTATTCCAGTTCGCCAAGGGGTCCGCCGTCCACCGTGTAGGCATATTTGGCTCCAAAGGCAGGGACATCGAACTTATGCGGCCCACGGCCAATCTCTTCATCCGGGGTAAAAGCAACACGAATCTTTCCGTGTTTTATTTCCGGGTGTTCAATCAGGTAGGCCATCGCCGTCATGATCTCGGTAATGCCGGCTTTATTGTCCGCACCGAGCAGTGTTGTGCCGTCTGTTGTAATCAGAGTGTGGCCTTTATATTCACGCAGTTCCGGGAAATCAGTGGTGGATAACACCACATCCAATTCCTGATTCAGAACAATGTCCTGTCCATCATAGTTGTCAATGACCTGTGGTTTGACATCTTTGCCTGTAAAGTCGGTTGCGGTATCCAGATGAGCGAGGAAACCGATCACTGGGACCTCCTTGTCTGTGTTGGATGGCAATGTCGCCATTACGTAGCCGTTATCATCCATGGTCACTTCCTGCAATCCAATGGATTTGCATTCTTCAACCAGGTATTTACCCAAGACCAGCTGGCCTGGTGTGGAAGGGCAAGTCTCACTATTTTCATCGGATTGTGTATCCATTTGAGCATAGGTTGTCAGTCTTTGAATTAAAATATCTTTCACCAGTAATCGCTCCTTCGGCTCGGTTTAATATAGTTGGGTATAGTATAACCTGTATGTCTGTATGGCTATCATATCATGTTTTGGGGTCATTTCGAGTTGTGGTGAATGCATCAGAGGAAAGGGTCAACTAGGTATAAAAAAGGGTACTATCTCACAAAAAAGTACGTACTTGTATTTCTATAGGTTAGGTTCATAATGGTTATTGAGGATTTGGAGCAGGACAACTGCGGCAAGCATGGGCAGCTGTTTTCCGATCTGGAAAACAAGGAATTGCCTCAACATATATCATCATATTGAATAGGAGATGTAATTGAAATGACAGAGAAATTATTTTCCCCGTATCAATTCAAGGGACTTCAACTAAATAACCGTGTCGTCATGGCACCGATGTGCCAATATTCCGTTACTGCCAAAGACGGTATTCCGAACGATTGGCATCAGGTACACTATGTAAGTCGTGCGGTTGGGGGTACAGGGTTGATCGTGATCGAGATGACGGATGTTGATCCGGACGGACGCATTACCGACAATGATCTGGGCATCTGGTCAGACGAACACATTCCTGCCTTTACCAAGCTGGTGGATGGCATTCACGCTTATGGCTCCAAGGTGGCCATCCAGATTGCGCATGCCGGACGTAAAGCGGAGGATGCGGTGCAGCCTGTAGCTCCATCGGTAGTTACTTTCCCTGGAGAGAGCTACAATACACCACACGCTTTAACTACTGAGGAAACACAAGCCATGGTACAGAAGTTTGCGGACGGTGTACGCCGTGCAGTAGCTGCCGGAGTCGATGCCATTGAGCTGCATGGTGCACATGGTTACCTCATTCACCAATTCCATTCTCCACTGATGAACCATCGTGAGGATGAGTATGGACAGGATCTTTCCCGTTTTGGTGTCGAAATTATTCGTGCAGTGAAAAAAGAAATGCCGGAAGATATGCCGCTGATTATGCGGATTTCAGCAGTGGAATACGCTGATGGCGGGTATGACATTGATCATACCATTGAAATTTCCCGTGCCTATCAGGCAGCAGGCGTGGATATGTTCCACATTAGCTCAGGTGGCGAAGGACCATCCGGACAACGTAAACCGGGTAACTACCCTGGTTACCAAGTGCCTTTTGCTCGTCGTTTCCGTGAAGAACTGAATGTTCCTGTCATTGCGGTAGGCATGCTTGAGGATTCAGCTCTGGCTCAAGCAGTTATAGGCAACGGTGATGCAGATCTGGTCGCGGTTGGCAGAGGCATGCTGCGCGATCCTTACTGGGCGACTCATGCAGCTCTGGAACTGGGTGTTAGCAAAGATAAAGCGGCTATTGCACAGCCATATTCCCGTGGATACTGATCTTAATTAGAACATTTATATAAATGTCATTATAAAGGGATGTCCCATAAGTCATGAACATGACGGAGGACATCCCTTTTGGTGTCATTACAATCTAACGAACCGAGCAGCTGCTATTCGCTGCAATTAGTGCCTTGATTGGAAAGTGAAATCACTTCCGAGGGTAGTCCTCGTGTCGCTTCAAACACATATTTCTGATCAGAACGCGAGGGTGCCTGGTCGGGATCGAAGTCGGCATATACAACAACGTCGATGAAACCGATCTGTTCCAGAATCATGCGCAGCTCCTCCACACCGTACCAACGTAATGCAAGCTGTTGCAATTCTGTGGCTATGAGGGTGCCATGGCGCCACTTTTCGTAGCGAATCAGACTTACTTTGTACTGCTGAAGCATATTGACTTCGATGTCTTTGCTCTCCATTGTAATCGTATCGCCATCCGGTAATTGAACAGTCGAGGTAACTGAGTAGTGTGAAGTCGTATTCGTTACGTCTGGTAAAAAGAGGTCCAGCACAAGTCGGCCTCCCGGTTCCAGATGTTGATACAGATTACGCAAGGCCTTTATGGAAGCCTGTCTGTCTTGAATAAGCAGTAGTGAGCCTGCGGCGATGATAATGACTTCATACCGATAAGGAAGATGAAGCGTCTCCAGATCAGCAGTGAACAATTCAGGCATGGGCAATCCCCGCTTGGCGCAAAGAGCCCGGCATGAATCGAGCATATCCGTTGAATAATCAAGACCATCTACATTCAAACCAGCCTCAAGTAATGGAATCAGCATTCGACCTGAACCGGACATCGCTTCCAGGATGCGTCCATTGCAGTTCATCAGATAATCACGGTAAAATTCAATATCGCCTTCAAGGGATTGGCCAACGGGTTTGGTGGCATTATAAACCTCGGTACATAACGGACCATAATAACTAAAAGACATGTAACGTTTCCTCCACAACATAATTAGAATAAGAATGTGAATGTGGAAGGGAATAGCTACGAAATGTTTATCCCTTCCGGCAACGGTTGGAATTGAAATTTTCAGAGCAGACTATCATAAGGAATCACACACCTTTTATGTAATATGTTCCAATTATAGGTTTGTCTTCAATGATGGTCAACAGAGTACCTGTTGTTAGCAGAATATATTTGACACAGAACATCTAATCTTGAACAATGAGTTATATCCATTTAGAAGGAGAGATATCATGGAATCTTCAAGTGCATTACCAGATATTCGGGAACAACTAATACTTCACGCACCTGTAGAGAAAGTATGGGCGATTGTATCCACGTCGAAGGGGTTGGAATCTTGGTTTATGCCAAGTAATCTGGAGCCGGTGGAAGGGCATGAATTTATATTGGAAGCAGGACCCTTTGGAAAATCACCGTGCAAAGTCACGGAAGTTCAGCCGTCACACAAGCTGTCATTCCAATGGGGTAAGGATTGGACGCTGACGTTTGAACTGACGGAGCAAGGACAAGACACTGACTTTACATTGATTCACAGTGGTTGGGACGCGGACAAACTGACTGAATTTGGACAAGCTCATGCCATGGTTCGTGAACGGATGGAGCAGGGTTGGGCTGGCATCGTGCAGAAACTGGCTCAGGTCGTTGGAAAAGCTTAAGGAAACGAGAAAGAAAACACATAGTCAACAAATTCAAAAAGTCACAGGTCATACTCCGGTCTGCATTCCGGTAGCTGAGCCTGTGGCTTTTTTGGCGTTAAAATATCATGTAAGAACTATTTCCGTCAGCAACAGAAACGTGTAACATGGAGTTATAGGTATAAAACGACAAAATTAGACGTCTCTCGCCATGGGGGCGGAAGGATTACATAGATGAGAAAACACTGGATTATGCTCACCATTAGCTTTATATGTATTGTTGTCTTTCCTCTGGGATCCATTATACAAACGTTAATTATCGAGCGCGGCAACCCTCATGCAAGGGATGGGGTCATGGACCTGACCAGCTGGAACTTCGACAGGCATGGGGCTGCATCCCTGAATGGTACTTGGGATTTCTATCCGGGCCAATTGTTGACGCCCGTTGATTTTGAGGCGGATGTATCCGGACGAAAGCCACTTTCCAAGCCTGTCCCTATCCATGTCCCATCCCGGTGGAATGGGACTCTTGGAGAGGCGCACGGGTATGGGACCTATCATTTACGTGTTCGAATTCCCCCTAGAGCAGAGAAGAACGATTATGGAATCCGCACTCAAAATATCCGTATGGCTCATCGTTTATTTATAGATGGCAAAGAGATTGGCGGCAAAGGGCTGCCAGGTACAACACGAAATACCGACATTCAGCTCAATTTGCCTTTTACGGGATTTACTTCCATAGAAGGTGACGTTGCAGATATTATCATTCAGGTATCCAATTACAGCTACTCGTCTGGAGGCATTGTTGCATCCATTTTGTTCGGAGACGAGCACAGCATTCTGAAAGGCCAACAGCAGGACTGGCTCAAGGATCTGATGACACTGTTCGGGTTTATTCTGCCAGCGGCCTTCTTCCTGATGCTCTTCCGGTTGCGGCGCAGTGAAAAAGAGCTTCGGTATCTGGGATTATTCAGCCTGTCCGGTGCGATGTACGCATTGACACATGGAGAGAAGTTACTGGGAACCTTGTTACCGTTTTTATCGAATAATGAAATACTGCGGCTTCAATTACTCAGCGCGGCTCTTGCGTATTATTACTTGTTACGTTATATGGATGCACTTGTACCTGGAGCGGTACATCAATGGTTTGTTCGCTTGGGTGTGGTTCTGGTAATTGTCCAATGCATGGTAGGCCTTACATTGTCTCCTGTTCTATTCTCATTGTTGGAGCTGCCCATGCTGCTGATTTCACTTGTGGTGATTGGTTACACACTGCGAGCCATGCTTCATTGGCTGAAAAAGCAACCGAATGACGGTCATTTTGTCCTAATGAGCATGATGAGTATATTTATGGTGGTTGTGCTGCACACCGTTGGTGCTTTCACCACCGTGGATACGACATTTCTTGCGCTGTATGAGCTTCTGTTATTCGTCTTTGCACAGATGATCCTAACAGCGACCCGGTTCGCGCAATCATTCCGTGAAGTTGAAGCGTTGTCTGAACGTTTGCTTGCCATTGACATTCTCAAGGATGAGTTTATGGCCAATACGTCACATGAACTGAGAACTCCCCTACATGGCATTATTAATATTGCTCAATCGATGCTGGAAGGGGCGGCTGGGGCGGTCACACCCAAGCAGGCCAAAAATCTGTCTATGATCACCTCAACTGGAAAGCGGCTTTCACTGCTGGTAAACGATATTTTGGATTTTTCCAAGCTCAAAAATGGTGAAATTGAATTAAAACGGAGTGCTGTGGACCTCGAGTCCGTTGCCCGAACGGTTGTTGAAGTCTCTGGTTTTACCTTTGAAGATAAACCGATTGTGCTGATTCAGCAATGGTCACCATCGTTGCCGTTGGTTGAAGCGGACGAGGATCGCCTGAGACAGATTCTGTACAATCTGCTGGGCAATGCATATAAGTATACGAAGCAGGGAGAGATTCGACTCTATGCCCGTGTGGATGGAGCTCTGGTGACGGTATCTGTCGCCGATACAGGTGTTGGTATCACTCCAGATAAACTGGAAGACATATTTCAGTCTTACGAACAGGGCAATGGAACAAGTGAGAGGGTTAACGGAGGAACTGGTCTTGGGCTGAGTATCACCCGCAAACTGGTCGAGCTTGGGGGAGGGACCATCTGGGTAGAATCAGAGCCAGGTGAAGGTTCGACATTTCATTTTACCCTGCCTATTGTGCAGTTTCCTTTGCTGCAAGCGAGTTCGAGGCCTGTTGCAGCCCGATATGTATCTACCCAAGAAACAAGAGCACAGGATACGACAGCAGCAATGGATTGGGATGAGACAGATGATATTCTGGAAGCAGAGCATACAATTCTGATTGTGGACGATGATCCCGTGAATCGACAAGTGTTGTTCAATCTGTTATCAACGGAACGTTACCGTGTCATTGTAGCGGATAGTGGGGCAGCAGCACTGAAGCTTCGTGAAGAGCACCCATCTATTGATCTTGTCATTACAGACTGGATGATGCCGCGAATGTCCGGGCTTGAGCTGTGTCGCAAACTGCGTGAGAACAGTTCCTTGTCTGAACTGCCAATTCTGATGTTGACAGCTCGGGGGCTGCCTGAGGACATCAAAATGGGCTTTCAGGCGGGAGCAAATGATTTTCTGAGCAAACCTGTGGATGCAGGTGAACTGCGTGCCCGGGTAAGGACGTTAATTGAGATGCGTACCTCGGTACAGGAAGTTATTCGTACGGAAATGGCTTTCTTGCAGGCACAGATCAAACCGCACTTTCTATATAACGCGCTCAACGTCATTATTGCTACATGTTCCGTCAATCCGGACAAAGCGACCGATCTGCTTATTGAACTGAGTCACTATCTGCGGGGAAGTTTTGACTTCCAGAACCGCGACCAACTGGTTCCGCTCGCGAAGGAATTGGAGTTAGTGGAGTCCTATGTACATCTGGAACAAGCGCGGTTTGAGGAACGTTTGGTGGTCCATTATGATATTGACCCCGATGTGCGTCTTTACTTGCCACCACTCAGCATTCAACCGCTTGTGGAGAATGCCATTCGTCACGGAGTAATGGAGCGTGCTGCAGGCGGCACGGTTAACCTTGGTATTACCAGGGAAAATGAGCATATTGTCATTGTGGTACAGGATGATGGTGTAGGCATATCTCCTGAGCGTTTGGCTCAGGTAAATTCAGGGCGAACTGAAGGTCCTGGAGGTGTAGGTCTACAGAATATTAATCGACGCCTGTTGTCCTTATATGGGCAAGGGCTGGAGATTCAGAGTCATACGGGGAAAGGAACGCTAATACGGTTTCACATACCTGTGGAGAACAGAGATAGTTCCAAATAATGGGATGTTTTGTGCGGATTTGGTTAACAGACTATTAAGCAGATGCCAAGATAACCGGTATTTCCATTGAATAATTCACGGCAGGAGGCTGGAAGAACGATGAAAGCCATTGTAATCGATGATGAGAAACCGGCACAGCTTCATCTGGAGCGCCTGTTACGATCGGATGGGCGGATTAGACCCGTGCAGTGTTTTTCAACAGCCCGTGCCGGTCTGGATTTTCTGGCAAAAGAGCGTGTGGACGTAGTGTTTCTGGACATTGGCATGCCCGAAATGAATGGACTGGAAGCGGCTGAATATATACAGCAATTGGACAGCAGTATTCGCATTATATTTATAACGGCTTACGCGGATCATGCGGTTGAAGCCTTTGAGCTTCAGGCGCTGGATTATGTGCTGAAGCCGGTAAGTTCAGCGAGGCTTGGCAAAACGATCGATCGTATTGCCGCAGGGATGATAGCCTCATCCCCTCAGGTTGCTGCAACTGCTGAGGTTCTGGAATCTGAGGCTGTGGAGTTGGATACCCGTGTGCCTGGATTGCTTACTTTTAAACATCTGGATATCTACCGAAGCCTGGATCAGGAAGCACAGAAGCACAAATGGCGTACAGCCAAATCGCAAGAACTGTTTGCTTTTTTGTTTCACCATAGAGGGGATTGGGTAAGCAAAGAGATTCTGCTCGATAAGCTGTGGGCGGATGTCTCACAAGAGAAGGGGCTAACGCATCTGCATACTTCCGTTTATCAGATACGCAAACTGTTGAAGGAATGGAATATGACGGGCAAGCTGGAATACAACATGAACCGCTATCGTTTGTTATCGGGTAATCTGGTGAGTGATGTAGAGCAATTCGAGCAAGGTATGGCATATGATACCGTTACGTCAGACAATGTCGATCAACTGCGGGATATCGTCCCGCTCTACCGTGGTGATTATCTGGAGGAGCATGATTATCGCTGGGCTCAAGCCAAAGCCAGAGAACTGAGAAGTAAATATGTAGGACTGGTTATGGATATCGCCGAATGGGATATGGAGCATGGACGGGGTAAGGAAGCCATGGAGCAGTTGAACGAACTACAGGAACGGGAGCCATTTGCCGAAGAGATCTGCCGCTTAATGATGAGAGTATGTGCATCCATGGGTGATCAACAAGCCATACTCAGAATATATCATTCATTCACGCTGACCCTGCTTGAAGAACTGGGACATCAACCGGAGCAGGAGACAATCAGGCTGTATGAAGATTTAACGGCAAAGTAAGTAGAAGTTCAGCAGGAGGATGAAGCATGAAATTATTCATACATCGCAAAGATTTGCGCACAGATGATCTAGTCGCATTCGATTATTTGCGGAACCAGGATGCAGAGAGTCTGCATGTGCTCATCTATGATCCGTTTCTGCTGCGGCAAGGTCGCGAAGAGGAACATAGCGGAGTGAATTTTCTACAGCATGCTGCTGAGCTTGGTAAGCGGTACCGCGAGTCAGGCCGCAAGCTGCACGTCGCTTATGGCAAACCAGCTGAGGTGATTGAACATATCCTCGATTGGATGCAAAGTCGTATAGATGAAGTCATCGTTCATCGGGATATGACCCCATATGCAATCGAACGTGATCGTGGAATACGTAAGGTAACCGAGGAACGAGAAGTCACATTTACACAGCTGACGGATCATCTGCTGATGGATCTGAAGGGGTTTGCTGATTTTACGGGCAAGTCCGAGCCTTACAAAGTATTTGCAGCCTTCCACCGACGCTGGGTGGAATTCATGAACGAGCATCCTAATCCAGCTTCAACTACTTCGGTTGCGGATGTGCAGGTCAGTGATCAGCAGATAGAATGGCCAGAGACCTTGCAGGTACCACCTCGATTGCTGGCATATGATGTATCGGATTTGAAGGAACCTCATCAATTGTTGGATGGCTTTTTATCTGACAGAATTGCTGATTACGGAGACCATCGGGATGAATATGAAGCTTATGAATCGAGTCGGCTCAGTTCTTATGTTGCTGTGGGGGCTGTATCCATCCGCAAGATGTATGATGCTGCAAAACGCACAGAGCATTCGGATGAATGGATCAGACAATTGTGCTTCCGCGACTTCTATCTGTATCGGGCCGTATATGAGAGTCATTATTTTACATATGAAAAAGTTTATGATCTGTCGGCGCTCAGCGAGGTCCACTTCGAACGGTGGTGCAAGGCCGAAACGGGCATTCCGATTATCGACGCAGCCATGACGGAACTGAATGAGACTGGACATATGCCGAATCGGCTTCGTATTCTGACCGCGATGTTCCTTACCAAAAATCTGCAATGCTCGTTTACACTGGGTGAAGCGTATTTCAGACGCAAGCTTCGTGACTATGATAATATTCAAAACCGGGGCAACTGGCTATGGTGTGCATCACTTGGCGAGAATGCAGCTCCATACTTTCGGGTGAACAATCCGGTGACACAGTCAGAGAAGTATGATCCCCAAGGGGATTATATCCGCAAATGGCTGCCTGACCTGAAGGATTTGCATAGCAAAGAGATTCATCAGCCACGTCAGGATGCAATTGTTGATCTGAAAGCCTCAAGACAATCGGCTATTGAGATCTATAAACAAATTCTGGCCAGTCGTCAGCAGTGAAGTTTACCATTTTCATCCCAGTGAACCAGCAATATTTTGGACAGATACGAAACATGCTCACAGGCCGCGTCATAGCGGTCTTTTTTTACATATATAGACATGAAAATATGGTGAAAAATGTTGAAAATTTAGGAACTTTTAAGAATTTGGACTACCCATCTTAAGCTTTATGCTTTTTAATAGATAGTGAGCTTATCATATTAAGTCATCTTAGACATATCAACGAAACATATTAAGGAGAAACGCTAATCATGAGTGAAACAATCAAAAGAGAGCGAATCCCAGAGCTGAATCTCGTACGGGCAATGGCTATCATCGGTGTGCTGTGTGTGCATTCCACTTCATACGCGACGGTGGACATGACAGGTTCAGGGTATTACTGGCTGTACAATTTTATTAATATTTTTATGAAATATGGTACACCCACATTTATTTTCATGAGCAGTTTTGTACTGTTCTATAACTATTATTCTCGCCCGCTCGATAAGAAGCTGGTCAGCAACTTTTACAAAAAAAGATTTGTTTACATTTTGCTGCCGTATTTCCTGTTTTCATTAATGTATTTTGTCATCCTGCACTTCACGCATTATCAGGGCCGTCCGTTTGGTGAATCAGCGGTAAGTTTCATTACGAAACTGTTCACGGGCAAGGCGTATACGCATCTGTACTTTGTATTTATCAACATGCAATTTTATCTGTTATTCCCGTTGGTATTGTGGCTGCTCAAGAAATATCCCTCAGTCGTCAAATGGTCGGTACCGATTGGGCTGCTCATTCAGTGGGCATTTATCGTAAGTAACAAATATGGCTTCCAGGTGCCGAACAAGGGAAGTTGGGCGTTCTCTTACTTTTCCTATTTCATGCTGGGTGCTTTTATCGGGGTATATTTTCCGAAGATTAAACAATGGTTTGTCATTAGTCGGGAAAATGCAACCAAAGCTCGTGTAGTTTCATGGATTGTGCTGTGGGCGGTTTGGATTTTTGCCGGACTCGGCCATGTATACATTTATTATCTGTTGCGCTTGAAAATCGCGACGTATAACACGCTATGGTACGAGTTTTTCTGGAATCTGCATACGTTCGCCTGTGCGCTGGTGCTGATTCAGATTGCATACCTGCTCTATCGTAAAGGACCATCCCTGATCGTTAAGCCGCTCAATCGGCTTGGGGCACTGTCCTTCGGTATTTATCTGATTCATCCCTTCTTCCTCTTGGTCTATCGGAATTATCCACCACAAACCGGGGTTTCCTGGCTGATTCACCTGTGGTACGCCGGAGGTTTTGGTGTGGCGTTGATCGCATCGTGGATTGTGGTTGGACTCACTGCAAGATTCGTTCCATTTGCATGGGTGATTTTCGGCAATTTGCCAAAACCAAAGCCACGTCTGGTACCACAACAAAACTCGGGACAACTCGACGTTCGTTAAAAGATTTACGCCACTACAGGAATAATAAACCGTTTCTTGGTCGACCATTAGGGTTGAGCGGGAAACGGTTTTTTTTGATTGCCGATTTGATTCATATATGGGGAACGGATGTTTCTTTTTCATACGCGAAGGGTAATGAGAAGGCGGAACACAATTTTTTTATAAGCAGAGAACTTTAAGAACAGGATTAAGGTGAGAACAATGACAACATGTGAACAATGCGGGAAACCGATGCAAGATATATTGGAATATGTGGAACACATCCTTCACGAATGTGCGGGGCAGACGCAGGAGTATAAGACAAAAGATTATGGGACATCTGGCTATGAGTGTGTTGGCGAGCAGATGTGATACAATAGAAAGAAACCGGATTCATACGGAACCGAGGTGACAACATGGAGATGGGCTCGGCCCCTTTCCGGCAGGAAATGACGGAACATGAAGCGCAACTGACCAAGACATGTATGTACTGCGGGCAAAAGCGACCTTTGTCCGAATTCCGACGAAGAACCGGAAAGCGGGCTGGCCCTGGGGCCAGACGTGGCGCTTGTCGCTACTGTCGTCAGCTCGGTGGACAAGCGGATAACAATAACAACTCACTCCGGCCTACGGATGAGGCGGTAAAGAGTCATAAAGGTACTGGGGCTCCCGCGCCATCTGCATCTGCAAGTCATACAGGAGAACGGATCGTCGATACAAATGATACGCCTTCTGTTGCTTCTACTTCAGAAAGATATGGGGAGTCAAAGCCGTCCGTAGGTTCATCTTCTTCGATGATAGAAGGTGAAGCGGCTGAACTCGTTGCTTCTTCAACTGTCTCTTCGTCTTCGGGCAACCGCAAGAAGAGGAGAAGGAGGAGGAGAAAAGCAAAGCGTCCCGAGCTTCAGTCGGGTATAGAGCAACCGGAATCGCTCTCCCGAACTGATGAGGAGAGCGAGACTGTAGATCAGCCTCAGACGCGGGCTGATCAGCAAGACAGGGATTCGCAGGTGAATACAGCGAATGCTGCTCCATCTGCGAAGCGTGTCCGCGCGCGTACAGCCGCTGGCACGGATCAGGCCGCCGAGCAGGAGATTGCGGCGGCCAAGGCCCTGCTGCCAGGCAAGCCGCAAGGCCCGGCAGCAGAGCCAGGGGCTGCGGATCAGCCGACCGCAGCCAAACGCAAACGCAAGCGGCGCCGCAAACGTGCTGCCGCGCTTCCGTCCGGCGCAGGACAGGCCCGCAGCATAGCTGAGGCCAGTGCGCCGAGCCCAAGCGACCGTGGCGATGCCTCGGTCGCCGGACCCCCAGCAGTGGCCGCACAGCCAGCCGCTGCTGCAAAGCCCGCGCCCGGCCAAGCGCCGGGCACAGCCATGGAGGCTGCGCCTCCTGCACCCGTGCGCCAGCCAGGCTCGCCCGGGTCGAAGACGCGCCCGGCACGCAAGGAGCGTGCGCCTAAGGCGGGCGGCGAAGACACAGCCCGCGCCGGATCTTCCGGGCAGCGGGCGCCAGTACATTCCAGCCGCAGCCATGGGGCTGGAACGGAAAGCCGTCCCCGCCGTCATACTCCGGCGGTGCCTGTAGCGATTGACCCGGAAGATCCGGCATCGCTCCGGACGAACCGTCAGGGCATGGTGCGCATGCGCGGTAAGACGGACAAAGGGCGGCGCTGGCATCAGGAAGTGGATATGGAGCTGGCGGTCACGCTCGTCAAGGAAAAAGCCGCTGTTGTGGTTAATCGGTACACGATCCGCCGATTGTTTAGTAACAAGGATTTCAAGCGGTTTATTTTAACCCGGGATAACTATACCTGCTACTTCTGTGGATCGTATGGAGACACGATTGACCATCTTCTGCCGCGAGCCAAAGGGGGGCATACCACCCCGCTTAACTGTGTCTGCGCCTGCAATCTGTGCAACCAGTCCAAAGCAGCGATGGATGCCGAAGAATTCATGCGTTCCGGTATTCCCGAGTGGAATGCTGCACATCAGGAAGAGCTGAATGAATTGGCAATACAGGAAGCCCAGCTAGAATAAACGGTCAAGCGAAATACTGCCCTAAGCTTGTTCACCAATGGTTTCAAGCGGGATTGGATACATGGAGCACACCAAGACTGAACAGGTCCGGGTGTGCTTTTTTGTTTTTCAGCGTCGCTGGTGAAATTTCTTCAAATTGACAACGGTACAGCGCTCATATGTACGTTATACTGGGGAGAAGTGAGTAGTGAAACTTCACATCGGTTTACCAGATGTATTTATAATGGGCACCACATCTTTAGAAAATTTGAACTGTATAGATTGGAGGGAAGCAGATGAACCCGGCATCTTTGGACATCATGTCCTATATTACGGAAGAGAATATTCGTTTTTGGCTGGAGAAGTTTCGCTCCCTGGGCCCTTTACCGGGAATTTTGCTTACCTTTATGAAATCATTCGTGCCTCCGCTGCCTACACTGCTCATAGTTGGGGTTAACGGAGCGGTGTACGGGCTATGGGCAGGTTTTTTATATTCATGGATCGGGATGGTACTTGGCTGTACCGTTACGTTCCTGATTGTACGGGAGATTGGGAAATCGGCTTTTGTGGAACGTTGGGCCAATAAACCACGTGTGCAGCGCAGTATGGTATGGATTCGGCGGAATGCATTTAGTTATGTGTTTTTGCTGAGTATATTTCCAGTGGGACCGTTCGTAATTATCAATGTTGCGGCAGGTATCGCGCGGATGAGATTAACGTCTTTCCTGCTTGCTGTGAGTTTTGGTAAAGCCATTATGATCTTCTGTGTGACGTATATTGGTTCCAATGTAGCTCAGTTTATGGAACACCCTGTGCGGTGGGGCGGCGTTTTGTTGTTTATTGCTGCATCCCTGTGGGCAAGTCGGAAGTTAGAGCGTCACTTCACCCGTTCGTCATCCAATCGTGAGGAAATGAATGATCTGAGTCACTCCTCTGGAAAGTCTATTTCGTCGTAAACTTACGAAGATACACATACGTACGTTCGATTTTGAATGATTTTAATCGGAGATGACCAACTGTTTAGACTGTTTAGAGGGGGATAAGCATGATTGACAATGTCTTTGATTTTGAAAAGGAGCTGCATCTTATGAATGAGGATGAGCTGCGTTCGTTATTGCGTACGCTCTATCTCAGCGCAGATATGGCAGTCAGTGTTCAGTCGGCGGAAGAACATTCTGATCATTTTGCAACGGAAATTCAGTCGATATTTAATACATTGGACGAGAATCGGAACCGGGAGAAAACCGAGCAACAGGCATTAAAGGCACAGAAACCACGTGAAATTCATATAGCGATTGGTGAATCGCCGCTAGGCAGCATTAAGGTTGCGATGGGCAGGGTTCCTGGCCGCTCGGAGCGGCGGTTTCTCTCTATGAATGACTACTATGCCATCGGTCCATTGGGTGATTTGACGAACAAGGCGGATTTACACCGCAGGCATCTCTGGCTACTTGAGAAACTTTATTTGAGTGAGCATGGAAGTTATGCCGTCCAAGGCATGGATAAGCTGCTTCAATTAAATAACATGTTGAGTTCGATTGATGAAGATACGCGAATCACTATCTGGTATGCGAATAATGCGCATGAGAGAACGGGGCTTTTATATGCCATGCATTTGCTGCGTAACAGGCTGGGACCGATCTATTTGATCGAGACAAGTGCATTATATCAGGAATTATTCAACCCTTCTGAAGTTCAGCATGATGTTCTTAGAACAGGTGAAATTTTTTCTGAGAAGTTGTTAGCGATGTGGCAACACTGTGTGAATGCTGAACCGTTGTCTCTGGAGAAACGCAAACACATGGAGCAAGAGTGGGTGAATTTGGCTGTACAGCCTGGACTTCTGCGATTAATGAAGGATGGCGAGATTCAGAGCGTGCCTGAAGACGCGATAGATGAATATATTATGCAGAAGGTTAGAGAGGTTACGTTAACCCGACAGCCTGGCGAGTTTATAAAATCAGCCCGCGTCGTAGGTGAGGTGCTGGGCCATCTCGAACAAGCTGTCGGAGACGCATTCATTGAATATCGTGTTCGACAGTTGATCATACAAGAACGGCTTGAGATGGAAGGGAAGCCACATGCCATGCGATTCTATAGTGTGAGGCTCCCCCAATAACTGAAAAAGGTGCTTTCCCATAAGTCATTGGATGACGGGGGAAGCCCCTTTTTCGAGATATATTGGTCTAATGAACCTAGTACACGCTATTCGCTCCCATTTGCATCGTTCTGAGATGTAACGAATCACGGAGTTAGCCATGAAAGGGATAGGAGATCCCTGCGAGATAACCTTATTGATGTAATTATTTTTCATTCTGATTCTGATGATACATTGATGATATTCATTTATTCTGATTCCATAACTCCAATAGTGGCCCCTCTTGCCCATAGACCGGATCGGTATCCGGGGTGGGAACCTCCTGAATTTCACGCAGAACTTTGGGACGCTCTCCCGGCTCGCCAGTTCGGGTATTATAACTCATGCCACCTGGGTAGGCCCCTGCAATGCGGAAATCAAGGCTCGCACTCAGCCGCTTATGTCCGGTTCCCGCAGGTAATACGACGACATCTCCTGCCTGAAGGCGCACAACCTTTCCATGTTCCCCACCAAGGATAAGCTCAACCCAACCGTTCACCACCGCAAGTACTTCATGAGCATTGCTGTGATAATGATGATAATCAAACACTCCGTTAATCCAGCTGTTTCCCCATCCATTTAGGTTCAGCAACGACTCCGCACGAGAGGAATCTGTTGCCCAAATTCCCTTATACAGAAGTACAGGCAGACTCGGATGATTGGGGATCAAACCATCGTCATGGAATAACATCGTCTGTACATTGTTCATGTCCTCTTTCATCGTAAATATCACCTCTCTATGGCATTACCCGTTTAATTCTGGAGAAGAACAAAAAACAATTGTAAAATGATACAAAATGTATCACTAAAAGGTTATAATCAGAACATAGACTCTCTTCAGTGAACTTGTTGTATTAATCCCAAGGGGGAATGTGCTTGAATATTGTCATTACAGGGGCTTCTGGATTTGTAGGATTTAACCTTTCTCAGTATTTGGCGCAAAAGGGACATCGAATCACCCTGGTGGACCAGGATGATTATTGTCAGAGGCTTGTTCACAGCTCTCCACTTCATGAGATGGCCTTTATCTGTTGTGATCTCGCGAAGGACAGATTCAGCTTGCCGCACGAAACAGACTATATTATTCATCTGGCAGCGATGCCGCACGTAGACTATTCGTATCATCACCCCGGAGAAGTGTTTCGTAACAACACCCTCAGTACACAGGCCATTCTGCAATACGCTTCCGATCACCATATTCCCGTGGTGCTGGCTTCATCCGTTGAGGTATACGGAGGGGAGATGGGCAGAGTGTATCACGAATCCGATGAATATGCTCCTGTATCCCCTTATTCCGCTTCCAAAGTAGCCTGTGAGATGCTCGCAAGATCCTACGCTCAATGTTACCAGCTTCCTGTAAAAATATTTCGTTTAACCAATCTCTATGGTCCTTGGCAGTTGCCGGACCGGATTATCCCGCGTAATTTTGGCCGAATGATGGACGGCCTTCCTCTGGATATTCAGGGATCAGCTGTACGTGATTTTCTGTATGTGGATGATGCGCTGCGAGCGATTGAACAGATTATGCTGAATGGACAAGATCAGCAGATCTATAACATATCGACAGGGCAAGGAACAACCATGCAAGAGATCGGAGATCATTTGCAACAATTGCATACTTCTAATAGAATGGCGGAGATTCGGGAGCAGGAGCCCACCCAGTCCAGAGGTTCGAGTCTGGTCGTTCACTCTGGAAAGTTACGGTCAGAGACCGGATGGTTCCCTCAGACGACGCTGGAGCAGGGACTGGAGCAGACCTTTCGATGGTATCAGGAACATCCCGAATGGGTAAGAAAATTCAGCCGTGAATACCACACGACAAGAGAAGCACGCAGTTTTATTATCGATATGGCAAGATATGCAGTTCCGGCTATCTAAACAGGACAAAAAAAGCCAGGGAAGGGTGTAGTGAATAACACCTTCCTTGGCTTTTTTGCGCCCCCGTCGAATCCCGGTTTCAACCGGTATGGACGTCGGGCAAGTTCCTATATTTACTGCACGAATCGTCGTGCGTGTTCACGTTTAAACGAATCGATCTAGTGATGTTTTTTTACATCAGCAATTTTGTCCTGCACAGCACCTTTGGCTTTGTCTTTTTTACCCTCAGCCTGAAGGGATCTGTTGTTAGTCGCATTACCGATCTGATCCTTCACTTCGCCTTTGGCCTTGTTTACGCCTGCTTTGATTTTATCGCTAGTTGAATTACTCATATCGAACATCTCCTTCGTTTCTGGTGTAGTCCTTATTAACCGGGATGTCCGCATTCTAAACGTTCCCTAGTTCATGCGGGCAGAAATTTGTTCTGGATATTCTGTCAGAAATGATCTGTACGAAGAGTCAGAATAAGTATAGGCATTGCAAGCAGCGTGCTTCATTAAAGAAATGAGAGGATGTTATGATATGAGCAATTATATTGGAAATGGTGCATATTGCTACGCTAATTCAGCTTCAATGCTGCTGTCGTCCATTGGAGAAAAGGTTGACCCCGGTCTGCTTGAAACGGTCGGTGGCTTTTCCCTGGGAGCTTTCCGCACGCAGGAAGACCTTCTCTTTTTTGATAACTGTACCTCCAGTCCTGATCTGGCCATCAGCAAGGCGATGAGCATTCTGGGGTTTAGTGTGCGTGAAAGTGTGCAATCACGGGATACAGAGATGCCCTTAGAAGAGCTAAGAGAGACTTTGAAGCAGGGTCCTGTGATGATGGGGCCGCTGGATATGGGCAGACTCGTCTATAATCCCAACTCTCCCAACCTGGGTGGTTGCGATCATTATGTAGTGGCGTTGAGCATGGAGGGCGATGAAATATGTCTGCATGACCCTGCTGGCTTCCCGAATGTCTTCCTGACATTGGATAAACTTGAGGAAGCATGGAAGTCTGAATTCCCGTGGAGTAGCGGTGTGTATCGACGATGGTGGAGTCCTGAACGCATGAAACAGCCTGATCTGGAGGAGATTAACCGCCGGGCGTTTACTTGGTTCAAATCAAGCCTAACAGAACAGCTCCAGGACATTGCTGCTCAGGAAGGACGAACAGGAGCTTCAGCGATTTTGCATAAGGCGGAACAGGTTCGTGCTGGAGCAATCGATGGTAATGAGTGGGCTCATTATGTGTATTTTGCTCTGCCAGTAGGCGCGCGTCGTGCCCATGATTATGGCTTGTTTTTTAAAACAATTCATCCTGACCTTTCTGCTTTGAAATACACACAATCCCGCCAATTCGGAGAATGCCAATCCCGTCTTGTATCCCGCAACTGGGAGGCTGCTGCGACAATCATGGAGGCGCTTGCGGAGACAGAAGCCATGATCGAAGCTGCTATTTTGAAGATGGAGTAATGGAAGTGAAGCTAGGCTATGAGAAAGGAAAATACACATGGATGAATTAACTGTCAATCGCCATATCAGCTCAGGGAAAGATGAAACATTCGAGAATCGGCAAAAGGAGTCGGATATTGCGCTTATCCAACGAGCCCAAACTGGGGATACAGAGGCCTTTGGTGAGTTGATTCACCGTTACCGCGGACAATTGTTCCGTTATGTGCGAGCACTTACACATGATTCTTATCTCGCAGAAGACATTTTACAGGATGGGATTATTCGTGCATTCATTCATATGAGACAGCTTCAGAATGCTGACCGTTTTATGGCCTGGATGCAGCGCATTGTGCGTAATCAGGCGTATTCACATATGCAACGCCGAGAGCAGCAGCGCGAACAACACTTTTCTTCGTACTTTGCATTTGGGTTTGGAGCTGATGGTGCCTCATGGAGCGATCAAGACTCGCTCGACATGACACTGAACTATCTTTTGAATGACACCGAGCGGAGATCGCAGGAAACAGGCTATGATCCATATCAAGCTGTTGCTCAGCAGGAAATGAGGAACAATCTCCACAAGCTGCTAGGTTGTCTGAACGAGAGAGAGCAACAGGTCTTTACATCGTATTGGATGGAGCAGCTGTCGCCGCAAGAAATTGCCTGCAAATTCAATCTAACAAGTGCTAATGTGTATCAAATTCTATCACGTTCACGTAAAAAAGTGTCGCAGCTTCATATTCATTTATCTGTAGAAGAAATGCTGGCAGAGTGGAATTCACTTGGGCAAAATCGAGTGATTCTGGAGGAACCCCGTTCGTTTCGAGCTCCCCAAACCTGGAACTCGGCAGCAGCATCCATTCACGAGATGTTAGGTTATATCGGTTCATCTCCATCTCTCCCCATGGTTATGGGGATGAGCGGACTTTCTTTTCGTCTGACCATCCTGCCTCAGGACATACATATCGCTGGACCCACCGCCTATAACTTCAAAGAGGTGCTTACCCGAGGATTGCAGCATATGGGTTATCGTTCCCATGCGGTTGAGGCTTTGGCTAGTGAAGCGGGGGTCAATGCCAATCTGGTCGATCCTTCGATGCTAGCGGAGAAAGCGAAAGGGAGAAGGTTGCTAAATCCAAGGCTGGTTCGGGCCCTCTCCCTGATTCGTTACTCCATTCATCGGGGAATTCCGGCCGTAGTATGGGATCTGAATATTCCCGAATTCGGATTGATCTACGGCTATGATGATGCAGTTCGAACCTTATACGGTACAGATTTCATTAAATCAGGAACAATTCCCTATGATCATGTAGGCCGTGGTGTGAATCAGGAAGTATTTGTAATGGCAGCGGAATCCAATGGTATGATACGAGAAATGGACCTGCGTGCAGCATTGACAGCTGTTTTGGCTCATTATGGTGGGGAGGATCCGTATACCTTGCCGAACACGGTCAGTGGTCTGGCTGCCTATTCGGTATGGAGAGAAGCTCTAGAGTATAGACGGGTAGAACCGAACGGTCATGCCTATAACATTGCGGTTTTGTGGGATGCAAGACGTTATGCCGGTGAGTTTTTCAGGGAACTTTCTGTAAAGTGGGCTTCGATTCCCCGCTATTCCAGCTTGATTCCATTCTGTCTTCAGGCAGAAGAGTTATATCGAAATATGTCCCAAAGGTTAAACATGCTCAAGCAGCGTTTTCCTTTTCCTGAAGGCGGAAAGCCAAACGAGAAGCTTCAGGCCGATCAAGCTATCTTGATACTTCTGGAGGTGGAGGAATTGGAGCGAGCTGCTGTCGTTGCAATAATAGCGTTGCTTGAAGAAATGAATCAGCATTCCCCAGAAATAGGTATGGTCTGACCTAAATGTAACAATCAGATCAGGCTTACAGTGAAGCAAATATCAGGGAGGCAGGACAATCCGTCAGGCCTTCTTTCAGTCTTTTTTGCTTTCATGCCAGGATAGGTTCATACTTGAACAAGAAATGATGTCATTTCAGGAATAAGGCTGCACCCCTAGCTGCATAATAACGACAGTGACCAATTTCGTTGCATGAAATTCATGGTTTTGGAAAACAATTCCTAAAAAATTCAGTTGAAAAAATCCTTCCTTGTGTACATATCGCACATATGGTCATATGTGATCTTGTCTTCATACCACATGTGGTAGGATTACGGATCTGGGACAGGAGAATAATCGATTTTAACCCGACCGCAAAGCTTGACAAAAAAATCGATTTTGTTACAATGTTCACAATATCTTCACAAGTGTAAAAAATTTCTTTTTCATGTTCATGTGTAAGAGGTGTAATATAGGGGTATAGAGTTCGGTTTCGGCCTGCTTGTCGTTTTGCGTCAACACATGTTGTCCGCAATAGACCCAAGATACAATACACGATGTGGGAACGGCCCTTGGGCTATGCTCATTCTATTGTGTGAAATTTGGTACATTTAGTTGTATTGGATGTATTTGTGGTTCGGCTCTGCTTGACAGGCATCATGAAAGTCGCGGACTTCTATCCCAAAGTAAAGGAGGACTTTCTCTTATGTCACAATCGCCTACTCAACAAGAGGTGCCGGTTACAGAAGGTGCCGACGTTTCCCAACGCCAGTCCTTGGACGTACTGGATCAACTGATGAAGCCTGAGGTACAGGAGTCTCTGACCGTTCTGGTGGAGAACCTGCCTAAACTGGCTGAAATGGTCACTGCAATGACCAAAGCTTATGACTTTGCACAAAGCGTAGCTACAGACAAAGTTCTAATCAGCGACACAATGAGCGCAATGGGCGAGTTTGCTAAACCTGTTGTAGACAAAGCTAAAGGTGTAGCTTCTGCTGCCATCGAAGCAAGCGATCGTGCGCAAGCCGAGCAAACTTCGGTTGGTTTGTTCGCTATGCTCAAAATGCTTAAAGATCCAAACGTACAACAAACGCTGCGTTTTGCTCAATCATTCCTGAGCATCCTGAACGAGCGTCAACAACAGCAACGTTAAGATTAGAAGAACGGAGGATGGATATGTCGAAGCAAATTTTGATCTTGGGCGGAGGTTACGGTGGTCTGTTGACTGCGCTGACTGCGCGTCAATACCTGACACCGGAAGAAGCGACTATTACAGTTGTGAACCGTTACCCTACGCACCAAATTATTACGGAACTGCACCGTCTTGCAGCAGGAAGCATTGCTGAAAAAGCAGTTGCTCTTCCACTCGAAAAATTGCTGAGTGGTAAAAATGTGAACTTGAAAATCGATACGGTGGATACAATCAAGCCGGACGAGAAAAAAGTTCTCATGACCAGCGGTTCTACTTACTCTTACGATGCACTCGTTGTTGCCTTGGGCAGTGAAACGGCATTCTTCGGAATTCCGGGATTGCAGGAGTACAGCTTCACGCTGAAATCGGTTAGCGATGCTAACCGCATTCGTGCACACGTGGAAGCTCGTTTGGATGCTTACAAACAATCCGGCAACAAAGCAGACGCTACGTTTGTTATCGGTGGCGGTGGTTTGACAGGTATCGAGCTTGTTGGTGAATTCGCTGACCTTCTTCCGGCTGTATGCCAAGAAAAAGGTATCGACTTCAAAGAAGTTTCCCTGTACACGGTTGAAGCAGGTCCTTCCATCCTGGCAGGATTCCCGCCAGAACTGGTTGAGCGTGCTAAATCGAGTCTGGAAAAACGTGGCGTTAACTTCATCGTTGGCGTAGCGATTACCGAAATGAAAGAAAATGAAGTTCTGCTGAAAGACGGAAGCTCGATTCCTACGAATACACTCGTATGGACAGGCGGCGTTCAAGGTAATGCAGTTGTTGCCAACAGCGGAATTGAAGTGGATCGTGGCCGTGCGAAAGTTACGGAAGTACTGCAATCCACATCCCATAAAGACGTGTTTGTTGCTGGTGACAGCGCAGTGGTCTTCCCTAGCGAAGGCGCTCGTCCATACCCTCCAACAGCACAATTGGCTTGGCAAATGGGTGAAACCATTGGTCACAACTTGGGCGTAATGTTCAAAGGTGGCGCAATGGAATCCTTCACACCAGTATTCTCCGGTACACTGGGAAGTCTGGGTCGTAAGGATGCTGTCGGCATGATCGGTGGCAACCAGACTCGTCTGAAAGGTCTGCCAGCAACCATGATGAAAGAAGCAAGTAACATCCGTTACCTTGCTCACATTCACGGTTTGTTTGCACTGGCTTACTAATACCTGTACGCCATGCAGCAGAAAGGCACCCCACTTGGGGTGCCTTTTTTATTTTTAACCAGCATCCGTTTAGCATAGGGCTAAGTTTCATGAAGTGAATACTGAATTATAACCATTGTTATCAGAGATGTTTTGAAGAGAAAAGTGCTCGGTATAACCGTATAGGGTGTATGGTATATTAAAGGAAAGACGTGTTTTCCGCATCTTGCCAGATGCGCTGAACGGTAGTAATACATAGCAGCCGGCGCTTAGAAGCGTCGGCTTTCGTTTAAATTAAAGACAAGTGCGTTTTATAAAAGCTAGCTTATAAAAAGGAAAACTGAGAGGAGAATGACATATGAACGTATTAGTAATTGGAGCGAACGGACAAATCGGCAAATTCCTGGTGCAGCAACTGGCACGGGAAGGGAAACATCAGGTTACCGCGATGATTCGCAAACCGGAGCAGGCAGATGCACTGAAGCAGCTTGGTGCCAATGTCGTAATTGGCAATTTGGAAGGCAGTGTGGATGATCTGGCCGAGGCAATGAAAGATCACAATGCAATTGTATTTACAGCGGGTTCCGGTGGATCTACGGGTGAAGACAAAACATTGCTCATTGATCTCGATGGTGCAGTGAAAACAATGGAGGCGGCACAGCAGCAGGGAATTACCAGATATATTTTGGTCAGTGCGTTTGGGGCAGATCAGCGGGAGAAATGGTCGGATGCCATTAAGCCTTATTACGTGGCGAAGCATTACGCCGATCGGGCGTTGTTCGCAAGTGATCTGAATTACACCATTATCCGTCCTGGTGGTTTGAAAAATGAGCCTGGCACCGGCAAAATCTCTGTAGGAACAGATCTGAAACCGGGAAGTATCCCACGTGAAGATGTGGCTCGTGTAATCGCTGCTTCCCTCCAGGAGGAGAAGACGTACCGAATGGCTTTTGATCTGATCGCTGGGGATGAATTGGTTGAGGATGCCTTAGGTAAATTGTAATTCATATTGTAATATAACGGGAGAATGGAATGACGGAATAAGGGGGAGCTCTGCATGAATGAAGCCGTGCTGGTGATCGAAGATGAGCCCAAAATTGCACGCCTGCTTGAACTGGAATTACAGTATGAGGGGTATCAGGTAGGCAAGGCAGGCAGCGGGACGGAAGGGTTGGAGATGTATGGGGACGGTCAATGGGATCTGATTCTACTGGATATTATGCTGCCGGGTCTGAGTGGCATTGAAGTGCTGCGGCGGATACGTGCCAAAGATGCAACGGTGCCCATTCTGATGCTCACAGCCAAAGACTCTGTGGAAGATAAAGTCTCGGGACTCGATCTCGGAGCCAACGATTACATTACCAAACCGTTTCGGATCGAAGAACTGCTTGCAAGAGTACGTGCTGCACTGCGCCTGAGTGCTGCATCGGCTTCTGCTCATTCTTCCACTTCGGTCCCACGGGACACGGCGCAATCATCGGAGCACACGGCGGAAAATGAGACAGGCTGGCTCACCGCAGGCGGATTGAAGCTGAATGAAGGAACCCGTGAGGTATTCAGGGATGGTCAATCGATTGAGCTTACCCCGCGTGAGTTCGATCTATTGGTGTATCTGCTGCAAAACCAGCGCCAGGTGCTGAGCCGGGATCAGATTGTTCAGGCCGTCTGGGGATACGATTATTATGGAGATACCAATGTGGTGGATGTGTATATCCGTTATGTTCGCAAAAAAGTCGATAACGGATTCACACCACCCTTAATACATACTGTTCGGGGTGTTGGTTACGTCCTGAAGGAGCAACTATGAGTCTGCGTAGCAAAATCTACGGATACTCGTCCGTATTATTCGCCGTGCTGCTAATTGCCGTCAACCTTTCGGTTTACATCGTGTTTGAACGAATGTCAATCGATAACGAGATCAAGCGGGTAGAAGCTGAGGCCGAGTCTATTGTAAAAGGAGTGCGCCAGTCTGCCGGCTCCATTCCGCCGGACGACTTGCTCCGGGCCTACGCGCCGCTGGACGGCATGCTGCGGATCGTCAATGAAGACGGCACCAGCTCCCCGCCTGTGACGACATCGGCAGAGGAGCAGCTGAGCAAGCTATCTTACAAATACGAAAGCGAAAAAAAATCTGAGTATACCCAAGTTGAGCAAATCGGTTATGTCTGGGTCTCTGTTCCCGTGATCTGGCCGGACGGAGAAGTGGTGAATCTACAAGTCACCGAGAGCATTGAAGATACCGAGAATCGCTTGTCTGTGCTTCGTACAGTTCTTGTTGCCGTAACTATCATCGCGCTGATTCCGGCCATTATCTCCAGCCGTATTCTGGCGAACCGGATGACACGGCCGATCCAGCAGATGACACGTACGATGAGTGATATCCAGTCGAGTGGCCAATTCAAGCGGCTTCCGCTCGACGAAAAATCCAAGGACGAGCTGAAAACGATGGGGCAGACGTTCAACCGTATGATGGATCTGCTCGAATCCAACTTCGAGCGGCAGGAGCGCTTTGTTTCTGATGCTTCTCATGAACTGAAAACGCCACTTACCATTATTGAAAGTTATGCCAGTCTGCTGCAACGAAGGGGCAAGGAACGACCGGAAGTATTCGACGAGGCGGTAGAAGCTATTCTGTCCGAATCCGTGCGCATGCGGGAGATGACCGAGCAGCTGCTATTGCTGGCGAAGCAGCCAGAGCAGTGGAATGTACAGCTGGAGCGGGTGGATATTACCCGGCTTGCGCTGGATTCCACACGTGCATTTCGCGAAGCCTATCATCGGGAAGTCCACTGCGACGATCCAGGCAGGATATGGGCGATTAGCGATGTGAGCAAGCTGAAGCAGCTACTTTTTATTTTGCTGGATAATGCTCGCAAGTATAGTGAGGATGCCATTGAAGTCCGGCTGGAGGCAAAGGAGCAGGAATGTCGGATACGTATTGTGGATAAGGGAATCGGCATGCGGGAAGAGGAATTGTCCAAGGTGTTTGACCGTTTCTATCGCGTAGATCAGGCCAGAACACGCAGCGGCGGAGCAAGCGGTTCGGGCTTGGGACTGTCCCTTGCCAAAGATATTGCCGAGGCCGTGGGGGCACGTATTGAACTGAGCAGCACCGAGGGCAGGGGAACCGAGGCTTCGATTATTTTGCCCACATCTGTACAGAACGGGTCACTCTCATGAAAATCTCATTCTTCTCTTATATACTGATACACACGGTACAATTTCGGATCATAAGAGAGTGCATAAGGGGGAACCATGATGGAAGAGCATGAGGGGCGTCCGGAAATGAAACGGGAACAACCACGCAAAGGATGGAAGAAGCCAAGGCGTTCATTTTGGTGGGGTGCGGGGCTCCTGGCTTTCCTTGTCGTTATAGCAGTCATGTGGTGGAAGCCGTGGCAATCAGATCGCGTGATGTTAACAGCGGATGCAGCGGCCCAATCGGTCTTGGATCAATATCCAGGAGAAATCGTGAATTCCACATTGAAAGACGGAACCTATATCATGCAGCTCCGCTCAGAAACCGGACTGTATGACGTACAAGTTGATGCGGTTACGGCGACCGTGAATTCCATTAAACGGCTGGAGTCCAATCCGCAAGCGGAGGAGAAGACGTTATGGAGCCGGGAACAGGTCAAGACGGAATTGCTGAAACAAACGGATGCCGAACTGGTGTCGCTCGAACTCGTCGAGCAGCAGGGGAGCCCGGTGTATCTGGCGGTATTCAAGATGAAGGACAAAGGCCGGGAGCAATGGACCATTGATCCTTATAACGGAGAGAAACAATCCTCCAAGACGTTGGAAGCATCTTCACCCGACCCTGACCCAACAAAAGGGGAAGGCACCAAGACTTCATTTCTGAGCGAGAAAGAAGCAGGGCAGAAGGCACTTGCTAAGGTTCCTGGTGAAGTGGATGATATCGAACTCCGTGGAACGAATAGTGGCAATCCGTATTATCTGGTTGAAATTGACCTGGATGACGGTCGTGAGGCCATTGTGCAGGTCAATGCCATTTCGGGCGCGATTCGTTCGGTCACTTGGGATGATGAAGAAGATTAAACGTATAGAAGCGATTCTGTGAGAATCTCACTCATTTTCTCATCAAATTCTAATCTGACTCTCGCTGAACTCTCATTCGTACAGGTTAATCTATAACTGTAGACGAGAACGAGAACAACAACGAGGAGATGAATGATGATGATGAACAAACATAAACTATGGATTGGCAGCTTGTCGGCAGCGGTGCTGCTCGGAGGATCAGCCGCTCTGGCTAGTGGGAGTGTCAACGGGCAATCGGTACAGCCTACGCAAACGTCCACTACACAATCAGTAACACAGACTCAGAACACAGGTACACTGCTGACGGTCGCACAGGCAAAAGAAGCAGCCTTGAAAGCAACTGATGGTAAAGTGGATGATGTGGATCTGGAGCGCAGAAACGGCCAAACGTTCTATGAAGTTGAAATCGATAAAAAAGGAAGCAATGACGTTGTCGTTCGTTTGGATGCCTACACAGGTAAAATCCTTGCAGTAGTCGATGATGAAGATTACGATGACGACGATGATTATAATGGCACTGTGGCAGGTACGTCTTCCAATCAAGCTGCTTCAAAACAGGTTAAACTGACGGAGGCACAAGCTTCGAACATTGCCCTGAAACAGGTGACAGGCGGAAAAGTAACCGAAATCGAATTGGATCATGATAACGGCCGTTATGTTTATGAAGTGGAACTGAGAACAGCAAACGGTGAATCCGATGTTGACGTCGATGCCAATACAGGCAAAGTACTTTCGTTTGACCAGGATTTTGACGACGAAGATTAAGAAATAACGTTTATTTATAGGGATTTGGCTTGTGTATAACAGAGGACGCTTCGGATGAAGCGTCTTTTTGCTGTCCGTTCCATAAGTTCAGTGTGTAATCGTACATGTTCCGCCGCATTGTTCACTATTCGAGCAGAGTCATGGCGGATACAATCGTAATCAGGAGGTGAGTGCCGAGCCAGTCTGAGAAACGGGTAATCTATGAAATGCATCATCGATCGGAGGAAGAAGAGACGTATCGATTTTATGTAAGCGCTTTATAAATGAATTGCGGAGGTGTAGTGTTTTATGAATGAGGGTTGGTTGAAAAAGAAAACAAATTCTCATCGTTTCACTCGTCGTCTATGTTATCTGCTTGCTCTAATCTTGGCGCTACAATCGCTAGGCATGCTGGTTGCTCCAGGACAACAGGCCTCCGCTGCTCCCCTCAGTGTGACCAACGGGGTACAGTTCAAGGATACGAATGGCAATGTCATTCATGCCCATGGGGGCGGGATGATCAAGGCTAACGGGTATTATTACTGGTTTGGGGAGAATCGCAATCCCAATGGAACGTTTAAGGCGGTTTCCGTATATCGTTCAGCAGATCTGAAAAACTGGGAGTATCGCAATGATGTGCTCACCAGCAACTCGGCTGCCGAGTTGAACATTTCCAATATCGAACGCCCGAAAGTGATCTATAACAGTGCAACAGGCAAGTATGTTCTTTGGATGCATAAGGAAAACGGGGTCGACTACGGTGAAGCCAGAGTTGCAGTAGCGACCTCAAGTACAGTGGATGGCAATTATTCGTATGTGGGCAGCTATCGGCCGCTTGGCTATGATTCGAGAGACATGACGGTTTACAACGACAACGGAACGGCTTATCTCATCTCGGCGACCAAAGTGAATGCCGACCTGAATATCTACAAGCTGACTCCAGACTTTCTGGGTGTGGAATCGCTGGTAACGACGCTGTGGCCAGGGCAATATCGTGAAGCACCTGCCATGTTCAAAAAGGGTGGCGTCTACTTCCTGATTACATCTGGGGCTACGGGCTGGAATCCCAATCAGGCCAAATATGCGACTGCTACCAGCATAACGGGCACATGGAGCGGCCTGAGCAACTTTGGAGATAGTACAACCTATGGTTCCCAATCCGCATACGTGCTTCCGGTGGAAGGCTCACAGACAACATCATATCTCTATATGGGTGACCGCTGGGCTGGCGCCTGGAGCGGGCCAGTGCAGGATTCCAAGTATGTGTGGTTACCGTTGTCTTTCCCTAGTGCAACCAGTCTGGCGATGAACTGGGCAAGCACGGTTACCATCGATGCAGCCACGGGTTCCGTCACCGGAGTGGATACCACTAACGTATGGGACCCGAATGCTTCGTATCAGTTGATTAGTCGTAAAAGCAATAAATTGCTTAATGTCATCGGTGGTTCTGCGGATAATGGTGCCGATCTGGAGCAGCGGGCAGACAGTGGCACAACCAGTCAACAGTGGCAGATCACGGATGCAGGTGGTGGTTATGTCAAAATCATCAACCGATCCAGCGGCAAGCTGATTGGTGTGGAAAATGGCTCTACAGCAGATGGAGCTGTTATTGAACAGTGGAACGATGGCGGCTGGGCCAGTCAGCAATGGCAGTTGGTTAGTGTGGGCGGTGGTTATTATAAATTGAAAAACCGCAGCACAGGCAAGGTGCTTGATATTTCGGGACAATCCCTGGCAGATGGGGCAGCTGCAATTCAGTGGACAGATAATGGTGGTACGAATCAGCAATTCCAGATTGTTAAGGTTCAATAAGGATTATTGTTGGTCAGTTAATCATCATGAAAAATATTAAGCTATATACATTTTGGACCTTTGTTATGCATTTCTTTATCCCTCTCTGTTAATCCAATCTGTGGTAAACTAGTAGAATTGTAGAAATGGTTGAGACAGGGGCTGGATAACGAAGTGAGTGAAAAACAAGTACTGTCAATTGAAGGCTTGCGTATGCGGTATAACGGGCGTTATGTGCTCAATGGGATTGATCTGGAAGTGAATCGGGGCGAGATGATCGGATACATTGGTCCGAACGGTGCGGGTAAAAGCACGACGGTCAAGATTTTGCTCGGACTAGTTGAGGGATATGTGGGTACGGTCCGCATCTTTGGCAAGGATATCGCGGATGGTGACGCGGAATATAAGCGCAGAATCGGTTATGTACCGGAAGTCGCGGAGCTATACGAGCAATTAACCCCGGCAGAGTATCTGACCTTTATAGGAGAATTGTACGGGTTGTCCTATGAAGATGCCGATTATAAGGCGAAGCAGTTGATGGATTGTTTTGGACTGGAAAAATCATATCATTCCCGCATTGCCTCCTTCTCCAAAGGCATGCGTCAGAAAGTGCTGCTGATCTCCGCGCTGCTGCATGACCCGGATCTGTTGTTCCTGGATGAACCGCTCAGCGGTCTGGACGCCAACAGTGTAATGGTGGTAAAGGAGATTTTGACACAGCTGTCGGCCAAAGGCACGACGATATTTTATTCGTCACATATCATGGATGTGGTGGAGAAGATCAGCAGCCGAATCGTTCTGATTGCCGAAGGGCATGTGATGGCGGATGGTACGTTCAGGCAGCTCCAGCAGCAATCCATGGAAGGCACACTAGAGGAAGTATTCAACCAACTGACGGGCTTCAATGAACATCGGGCAATTGCCGAACGTTTTGTGTCCATCGTGCAGGAGGTGTACTGATATGGCGGAAACTTCTGACTTCCGCACGCTGAAGATTCTGGACCGTTTTCGGCCTATCATCGCCAAAACAGGGGCGGATTATGATGTACTGCGTTTGATTCTAAGAGTGAAGTTTCAGATGGATCAGCGCAGGGTGCCGACGGTATTGTCAGCGCGCAATGGCAATAAGGAGCAGAAAGAAGGCAATCTGTATCTGCGTTCCCTCTGGTTGTATGCACTGATGGGGCTGATTATGGTTCCTTTTGTTGTCTGGGATACGGGACACTTTATGATCCAGATGGGACTAGTAACCGCCATGCTGATGTTTATGATCATGACATCCATGATTTCCGACTTTTCTTCGGTATTGCTTGATATTCGGGATCGTAACATCATCATGACCAAACCGATAAATGGACGCACTGTTGGTTTGGCTCGGGCCATTCACGCAGGGGTTTATTTGCTGCTTCTGACAGGCTCTCTGACGGCTGCGCCGCTGGTAGCCGGACTGATTGCCCACGGGATCGGCTTTTTCCTGCTTTTTCTGGTGGAACTGGTGATGATTAATATGTTAATTCTGGTGACCACGTCCCTGATCTATCTATTCATGATGAGGTTTCTGGATGGCGAGAAGCTGAAGGACATGATCAATATGATGCAAATCCTGCTTTCCATTGGGGTTGCCGTAGGTTATCAGCTGGTCATACGTTCGTTCAGCATCATCGACTTTAATATGGTATTCACACCTGCCTGGTGGCAGTTACTGCTGCCTCCGGTGTGGTATGCAGCGGCATTTGAGCTGCTGTTCAGCGGCGGGGGAGATGCCTGGCTGTATACTTTCTCGGCGCTTGCTGTGATCGTTCCGCTGGTCAGTCTGTTGGTGTATGTGAAGCTGATGCCTTCCTTTGAATTGTATTTGGAGAAAATGGCACACGCAGGTCAGGCCTCTGGACGAAGACGTGGGGGTTGGGATCGCATCATGGCGAAGGTATTCTCTCGTTCGAGAGAAGAGCAGGCGTGCTTTCGTTTGTCTGCCAGTATGATGCGAAGTGAAAGAGAGTTCAAGCTGAAGGTATACCCGTCGATGGGTTTATCTTTTGTTTTGCCCTATGTATTCTGGTTCACGCAATTGCAGAGTTCTTCGTGGGCAGAATTCAGGGGAAGCTCCTTCTTTTATACGCTATATATTGTGCTCTTGCTGATTGTGTCTGTTGTGACCATGCTGAAGTATTCCGGGCAATACAAGGCGTTTTGGACCTTCCGGGCAGCCCCTCTGGCCAACGAGAATGTGCTATATAGTGGAGCGCTGAAGGCCTTCTTATGCAATATGTTTCTACCCGTATTTATATTGAACGCTATCATATTTGTGTGGACCTTTGGGTTAAGAATTCTTCCTGATCTGATCGTAATATTTTTGGTAGCAACTGCACTTATCCCGCTGTCTGGAAAGTTGTTGATGCGAAGACCGCCGTTCTCCCAATCCTTTAGTGTGGCCGGGCAGAGTGACGGCTGGCTCGTCTTTGCCTTCTTTCCGCTCATGGCATTGTTATGGGGACTCCATGTATTCATCCGTACCATACCAGCAGGCATCTGGATCTATGTAGCGCTACTGATCGTGATTAATATGCTGTTCTGGACGATGCTGCATCGAGTGAAGCGGGCCTCTGTAACGGTTGAAGTTTAAGGTGGGCGGTAACAGGTTGAGGTTGCCTGATGAAGTTTAGCAGATGCAATCCTGAAGAAAAATTGATTAAAGCCAATCCGTTTTCGATGACCCGGATTGGCTTTTTTGCGTTATTCTAATTCTTTATGTGATGCGCTGAATTTTAAAGATGGAGAAAATAAATGATATGGCGAACTGTAACGGTAATCTCGATTCTGGAGCATTTAAACGATCGGGTCATTGAATTAGTGTGTTAAATCGGTATCGGTAGGTTAAGCATGGGGGTTTTCGCTTTGCAGGGCTGCTTCTGCCAGCTGGTCGGTTGCATCCGCCGTGGAGAGGGCAGATTGCTCTGCTATCGCATAGACCTTGGACAGCGTGCCCGCAATCCCCGCCACCTTTTGGCGGATCAGGTCGGGCCCTGCGCCCTCCAGCTCGTAGGCGGTGCTGATGATTCCGCCTGCGTTGAGCACATAGTCAGGCGCGTACAGGATGCCGCGCGCCTGCATGCCGCGAACAACCAGCTCCCGATGGCTGAGCTGGTTGTTCGCGGCCCCGGCAACGATGGAGCAGCGCAGCTCCTCCACCGTTGCCGGGGTCAATACGCCCCCTAGGGCACAGGGGGCGAACACCTTGCAGTCAGCGGCGTGAATATGGGCCGGATCGGCCGAAATGGCGCCGGTGAACTGCACAAGGGCACGTTGTACACGTTCCGGTACAACGTCTGCCACGATGAGCCGTGCCCCGGCTGCATGCAGGTAACGGCACAGGGCATACCCGACCTTGCCCAGTCCCTGGACGGCAACGGAAATGCCCTGCAGGGCGTCGATGCCTTGATGACGCAGCGATGTCCCGATGCCAGTGTATATACCGTAGGCGGTCATCTCGGCTGTGAAATCATCCTGTGCGCCAAGCGATCCAGTCGTATCTGTCACATGTACCGTCTCCAGCCGGATTTGATCCATATCTGCCGCCGTAGTGCCCAGATCCAGGCCCGTTACATAACGTCCGTTCAGTCGTTCCAGATAGCGGCCTAGTGAACGGAACGTTTCGGCACGCCGGAAAGCTAACGGGTTGTTTTTCGATGCTCTAACTAATCCCTTATCTAATCCGTCCGATGAATCCTTGCCTTTAATGGTGTTTGTATGGGGCCCGACATCCTGTTTGTTTTTTCCGGAATTCAGATGGTTGTCTGGGCTGGCTACGCCCCGTTGGGTGGCCAGTTCTGCGGGCACATCCCATACCACAGCTTTGCCCCCGCCATATGGCAGGCCGGAGACTGCCGACTTGTAGGTCATGCCCTTCGCGAGTTTGATGGCATCCCGAATCGCTTCTTCCTCCGATGTATACGTCCAGCAGCGGCATCCCCCAAGTGCGGGACCCAGTACTGTACTATGGATGGCGATGACGGCTTTAAGCCCGCTGCGTGGATCATGGCAAAATATGAGTTCTTCCATACCTTCCCGCTGCATCTCGTGCCACAACTGCATGACAGTTCCCCCTTTTGGTAGCCGTCGTTTCCCGAACCTGTTTGCCTGTACGCCTCAATCTACCTGCTGTTGGTTCAGCATATTCAGTCAAGCCGATTTTCGCCCCTGGGTCTCAGGCCGGGTTGATAATGCGCAGAAAGGGCTCTATAATGGCAGTTCCGGCAAGGAACTGCAGTCCGATTTACGTTCCACCGTTTAAAATGACCGCATAACGTCCAATGATGGAGATAGAGTAAATACAGAGAAGCGTAAATGACATGCAGAGGAAGCGGAAAGAAGGCGCGCAACAAACGGCCCATTCCGTTGTGAAAGTCAGGAAAGAGGGATTGCGATTGTTTAAAATATTGGTATTTATCTTTTTGATCCAAATTGTGTATGTATCTGCGTATACACTTCGGATGATTCTGACGCTCAAAGGACAGAAATATATTGCTGCGCTCATCAGTATGGGCGAAATTGTGATCTACGTACTCGGTCTGAATCTGGTACTCAAATATCTGACCCAGCCATCTGCGTTAATTGTATATGCTGTTGGTTATGGGCTGGGGGTATTGCTGGGTGCCTGGATCGAAGAGAAGATTGCCCTCGGTTACGTTACCGTTAAGGTTATTTGTAACCAGATGGGCGGGGATGTAGCGAATGCCTTGCGGGATAAAGGATACGGCGTTACTGCTTGGGTTGGTAGTGGACGAGATGGAGATCGGCTGGTTATGGAGATTCTGGCGAAACGAAAAAATCAGAAACTGCTGTATCAGACGATTCTGGAGCTTGATCCCAAAGCATTTGTCATCACCGTTGAGCCCAAACAGTTCCATGGCGGGTTCTGGACACGTTCCATCAAAAGATAAATTAGGAATATTCGAGATAATAGTGAGCCTCTACGGGGGCTTTTTTTCATGTCTATAAGTTGAAATGGGAATGCTCCCGGTTAAATCGGGTATTGTTTATCGGCTGATGTGAAGATCCCAAAACGATCTGAGATAAGGATTATTGTTGTAATCGCTTCCAACATTTACATTGAGGACAAGTCCTTCGTGACATGCTGGTGGCAGAGATGGACGGACGTAATCATTATCATTAGGGAGGAATGGTTTTATGAAAAGCAAAATTCGAACATGGTGCAGTGCCGCACTGGCTCTGGCGTTGGGCTTTACTCTATTGTCTGGACCGACAAGTGTACAGGCAGCAGGCAATGCAGATTACAATCTCACAGGTTTCTCCCAAGGGAATACGGGTGGAGGTACCATCAGCGAGTCGGATACGACCAAGTATAAGAAAGTATACAATGCAACGGATCTCGCTGCGGCGCTGAAAAAGAACTCTGGTGTCAAAGTCGTTGAGATTATGAACGACCTGAATTTGGGATGGAATGAAATTCCGAGCGCTGCTCAGACATCTCCTTTTGCCAAGCATAATGATGCGCTGACTCATCCTGTATTGAAACAGACGGGTGTCAGTAAGCTGACGATCGACAGCTTCAATGGCCTGACCATTTTCTCAGCAAATGGGGCCAAGATCAAGCATGGAGCCATCAGTGTCAAACGCAGCTCCAACGTCATCATCCGCAACCTCGAATTCGATGAGTTATGGGAATGGGATGAAGCGACCAAAGGCGACTATGACAAAAACGACTGGGATTACATCACTCTTGAAGAGAACAGCAACGTTTGGATTGATCACTGTACCTTTAATAAAGCCTATGACGGGCTTGTCGATTCGAAAAAAGGAACGAGCGGCGTGACCATTTCCTGGTCCCTCTTCAAAGGGGATGACGGCAGCTCGAACAGCTGGGTTACCCAGCAGATGAACGAGTTGGAAGCAAACAAGGCTTCCTATCCGATGTACAACTACCTGCGCAGCAGCGCGGTTGGGCTCAGCAAAGCAGATATCATTGCCATTTCATCTCCTCAGAAAAAAGGTCATCTGGTTGGTTCGACCAGCTTCGAATCGGCCAATGCCAATCTGTCCATGACCCTGCACCATAACTTGTACAAGGATATCCAGGATCGCATGCCGCGTCTGCGCGGAGGCAATGCGCATGCCTACAATATTGTGATGGATGCGACAGGGGCACGTGCGGCCAAATCCAGAATCACATCTGCGATGGCAACGGCGATTTCGTCCAAAGGATATCATTTTGATATCATCGGCAACGGAGCTATTTCCACTGAAGATGGTGCAGTGCTGGTCGAAAAATCGGTGATCAAAGACGTACTGTTCCCGGTCCGCAATAACCAGACGGATCCGGCCGATGCAACGTATACCGGTAAAATTAAGGTAACTGACACGATGTATTCTCTGGATGGAAGCTCATTCCGTGGAAACAGTGATACATCCGGCAGTCCGCTCAGCCCGGTTCCGGCCGCAGTGAAAGCTTTCTCCTGGAACGGATTCTCGGCACTTCCTTACAGCTACACTACCGATGATCCAGCGACGCTGAATGCACGCCTCACTGGTTCAAGCGGAGCAGGTGCAGGCAAATTATCCTGGTCCAAAGACAATTGGCTGAAGACGAGTTACTAGGCTGTAACAGGAGTTAGTATTTGGAATCGAGTGGAGAGTGGCCGTGATCTATAGTGGTTCCTGACCACTTTCTCTTTTTTTCATAAGCAAAGAGTGCTCCTGCAGCCGTAATGGCCGGGAGCACTCTTTTTGTGGAACAGGGAGTCTAGTTCCTTTTTAGTTAGGTAAGTCATCCGAAAGGGCAGGTGCAGCACTCACCGAATCACGATAAATGATATTGCCCTTCACGTGTACACGGCCGAAGCTGCGACTCGGGTTATCAATCTTTTTGAGCATGGAATGAACCGCAGTACGCGCCATCTGTTCCACATCGACCTCAACCGTAGTTAACTTGGGATCGGAGAGTGTGGCATAGATATCATTATCGAACCCAACTACGGAGCATTGTGCAGGCACCTGAATACCCAGTGAAGACAGTTTTTGAACGAGCAGATGGGCCACCTGATCGCAGTTGCATACAAAAGCCGTAGGCAGCTGAGCTGGCAGATCAATTTCAATAAACGTACCTCGCTCATCCCGGTCATTAAGCACAAGATCGGGATTCATCGGCAATCGATGTTCCAGCAATGATTTGTAATAACCGAGGAATCGGTCCTGAATGCTGCTTGTAGAATAGAGATTCCCCACATAAGCGATGCGGCGGTGTCCCTGTTGAACCAGAACGTTTGTCAGCTCATAAGCAGCGTAAAAGTTGTCGGTAACGACAGAGTCGATATCAGAATGCTCATCATAGAAATCGAGAAACATTTTGGGTACCTCCATCGACTGGACCAGCTCGATATATTCCTTGCTGACTTGTCCAAGCACAATGAAACCATCCACTTTGTTGTCACTATAGAGCTTTGGCAGGATTAATTCCTCTTCGTCCTCCACATTCAGAATATGCAGAATGCCGTAGTACCCCTGATCCTCCAGATGTTTGGTGATGCGCTGGAATACACGTACATAGAACGATTGTGTAGGTCCGGTAAAGCGCTCCGGTATAATAACACCAATATTATGAGTTAAGCCTTCCTTCATGGAACGAGCCGCGGCGTTATACCGATAGCCCATCTGAACGGCAAGCACTTTAATTTTTTCCTTCAATTCGCCACTGACGCCATCTTTATCATTTAATGCCTTCGAGACCGTCACACTGCTAACTCCGAGCTTGTCGGCGATATCCCGCATGGTGATATTGTTCTTCAGCTTTGGTCGCCTCCTTCAAGCCGGTTTACGTACAATGTGCTGTCATTATGGTTAGCGCTTCCTTCAAACATAACAACAATCCATATTAGTATACATCGTTACCCACATGGAATAAAGAAATTCTGATTGGCACTGCGCTAATTTTTCAGCATGCTGCATTTTCCGTTGAAGGCTGCTCTTCCGGTTTTAAGACAATTGCTTTTGGAGAAGCTTCTCATTCCGCTCGATCAGGTCACCGCGCTGGCTGGCACAATCCAGAGAACGGTAAGGATCAGCAGGAGTATTGAATGTGTAATCGACCAGTTTTTCCAGCGTTGTTGTGGCCACATGACAGCGGGTATCGCTGGATGCGTAATAAATGAAGACCTCACCCTGTTCGTTGACCACTGCACCGTTGCAGAAAATAACATTGGACACATCGCCTACACGCTCGTCGTCATAAGGAGCAATGAAATGCCCGCCTGGCTTGGCGATGATGCGTGCCGGATCATTCAGATCCGTGGCGAACGTGTACAGCACATAACGAAGGCCCGCTGCCGTGTTGCGAACCCCGTGGGCAAGGTGAATCCAGCCGCGATCCGTTTTGATCGGAGCAGGGCCCTGGCCGTTTTTTACTTCATATACGGTATGGTATTTTCGTTCATCGATGATCGTCTCTTCCTCAATCACAGGATTCAGAATGTCATCGCACAGACCGAAGGCAATCCCGCCACCGCTGCCTGTGGAGATGAATCCGTCTTGCGGCCGTGTATAGAACGCATATTTACCCTCTACAAATTCGGGGTGCAATACAACATTTCGCTGTTGAGGGGAGTTGGTGGTGATGTTGGGTAGACGCTCCCAGCTGACCAGATCGCGTGTCCGGACAAGTCCGGCCTGGGCTACGGCACTGGATGTATCGAATGCCGGAGCTTCGGGGTCTTTGCGCTCTGAGCAGTAGATACCATAAATCCAGCCATCTTCATGCTGAACCAATCGCATATCATACTGGTTGGTCTCTTCCGCATCAATATCTTCCCACACTAAAGGTTTGCCTGTGAAACGAAATCCGTCGATGCCGTTATCACTCTCAGCTAGGGCGAAGATGGATTTGCGGTCCAATCCTTCGGTACGGATGACCATCACGTATTTGCCATTGAAATAGATGGCTCCCGGATTAAGCGTAGCGTTAATGCCCAGACGTTCCATGAAGTGGGGATTTGTCGCTTCGTCCAGATCAAATCTCCAGTGCAGCGGTACATGATGGCGTGTGATTACAGGATAACGGTACCGATCATATACGCCGTTGTAGAATGAAGGATCAATTTCATTTTGGCGTGTAAGCAGCTGTTCTTGTTGCTCCAACAATTCATTGTATTTGGGGTGTATCATCACTATCCCATCCTCTCAATCAGTTCAATACAAAACCTGCTATTGTGATACGGGCATTTCCACGGCCCGGCTATTTCACTTTGATCCGGTGTGCCGTTCCCGTCTACCGACCAGTACCATTCCCCGCCAGCCCGGTGATCGATAATATGTTCCTTCGTATATGTCCACAAGCGTTCTACTCTCTCCAAAAACAAACGGTCACCTGTACGCTCATAGGCGTTGTAGAAGCCGACCATCGCCTCGGCCTGAACCCACCATATCCGCTTTTCATCCACGTGGTCCCCCTCTTGTTCATTCATTAGAGAGCCATCGGCCTGTACAGCAGCATTGGAAATGTTATAGGCGATGTCCGTAACCATCGCGGAATACTCCGGGTGTTGGTCCAAGCCCAGCACTTTCAACGTTTCGTCGATCAGCCAGCTGGCTTCAATGTCATGCCCGAATGAGCGCAGATCGATGATGGATTGCCAATCCTTGTTGAAAAATACCCCAAGAAACTTCGTGTCCTTGTCATACACCCGTTCATATAAGATGCCTAGCAGGCGTTCCAGCGCCGTCTTCACCTGCTGATCTGGCCACACTCGGTAGAGCGTGGTGTAGGCCTCCAACACGTGAATATGCGTATTCATCGTGTAATCCGCAATCACACCATTTTCGCTCAGCATTTCATTCGGCTGTTCCTTCCAAAGGCGGTCAAATTGTTCCTTATATGCAGGTAGTTCGGCATTCAGCCCTTGATCCTCAATGAGAGCAAAAAGCGTTTTCGCAAGTTCCAAAGCAGATGCATCCCCGGTGGCACGATAGTACTCACTTAGTGAGTAGACGCCGAAGGACTGGGTATACACATGTTTGCTTGTGTCCAATGGTTCTCCATTGGCATTGACCATCCAGTACATTCCGCCGTATTCCATATCCATCACATGATCCACAAGGAAACGGTAAGCATGTTCAGCGTGATCACGCCAGATTTCATTTCCGGTTACCCGGTAGGCAGCTGCAAAGGACCATAATTGTCGTGCTGTGGCGATTCCGCCCTTGGGAGCGAGTGGATCGACCTGAAGGTCATTGCCAACCCAACCATAGAATCCGCCGTTGTTATGATCTTTGAGGGCAGACCAGAATGGCAGAATATGACCTTCCCAGTGTTCTTTTATTTCAGTTTTGATGTCATTGATGTGAGTCATAAGTGAGCGCTCCTTCAAAGTACAGGGTGCAAATAAATTAAGTTAACGTTAACCTTATTAAGTAATTTTAGTATTGGATAAAAGCATTGTCAACGCGTCCCGGAATAAAAACCTTTTGTTAAGTAAGAAATAATTTAATTGACAGGTAAGCGTTACCATAATAAAATTCATTTTGTAACCTTAACGATAACTTAAATTAACTTAAGAAAGGGGTCGAATCAATTGAATAAAAACAAAGGTTGGATGTTGCTGCTCACCATGTTGCTCATCACTTCTCTGCTCGCAGCATGCTCTTCTGGAGGTGGCTCATCACAGGCAGGAGAGGAAATCAGCACAGATCCTGCAGATATCAAGGGTGAGATTACCGTCCTTACACAACGTACAGATATTGTTGATACCGTATTCAAAGACTATGCTGCGGAGTTCAATAAGGAATACCCGGATGTCAAAGTAAACTTCCAGGCACTGGCCGACTATGAAGGACAAGTGAAGATTCGTATGAGTACCAAAGATTACGGTGATGTGCTAATGATCCCCACCAGCGTACCGATTGCGGACATTCCGGACTTTTTCGAACCGCTGGGCACGTACGATGAGTTGAAAGATAAGTACACAGCCATTGAAGAGCGTATGGTTGACGGCCAGGTATATGGTATTCCAACCGTTATCACGTTCTCCGGTATCATTTATAACAAACAAGTGTTCAAGGAGGCTGGCATTGCGGAAGTGCCCAAAACGCCTGAGCAATTCCAGGCTGCACTCCAACTGGTGAAAGACAATACAGACGCGATTCCGCTGTACACCAACTATGCCTCCGGCTGGGCTTTGACACAATGGGAAGCAGATCTGCCGACGGTTGCAGGCAGTGTGGACTACGTAAACATTGATCAACCGAACACGGATGAAAACTTTGTGGCGGGCAAGCCGCACTATGAATTGTACAAAGTACTTTATGATGCAGCCAAGAATGGCCTGATTGAGAAAGACCCGACCACAACCGACTGGGAAAGCTCCAAGGCTGATCTGGCGAATGGGAAAATTGCAACGATGGCGCTTGGATCATGGGCGATTACCCAAATTCAAGGCTTGACCGATACACCAGATAATATTGGATTCTTGCCCTTCCCTACGAATGCAAGTGATGTGGTCGTTCCGCTCGCAGCAGACTATAACATCGGCATGAACGTGAACAGTGAGAACAAACCTGCTGCCAAAGCCTGGATCGATTGGTTCCTCGCGAAATCAAACTATGCGGTTGAACAAGGCGGAGGCATGAGCGCAGACAAAAATGCGGAATTGCCACCGATTTTGGATCAATACAAAGACGTAACATTCTCCACACTGACTCCTGCCAAAGAAGGACAGGAAGGTCTGGTTGACAAAATCGACAACGAAGGCGAGATTGGCCTCTGGCAGCCTGACTTCAAGAAACGCATTATCGAAGCTGCCATCGGTAACCGCAGCGAATCGTATGACGACATCATGAAGGACCTGAATGACAAATGGGTGAAAGCGCGGGCAGAACTCGCGAAATAAACAAATTCCCGGGCTACATCGATTTGTAAAGACGTTGCCTGTGCCCAACCACCGCTGCCATGCAGCGAGGCAGATTGCTTTTGCTGAGGCTAAGGAAAGAGGGGGGTATATTCCCTTGCGGCATTTTGCATCTGGATGCAGCATATCGGATGTGAAATGCCACCCTCGGTGGTTAAGTACTCAGGCATTTGTTATTTGGACGGGAGTCTTTCGATATAAAAGCGGCAGACCCGCTTGGAGGTGTGGAGAGCATGAAATACTTGAAGATTTCGAATTGGGGCTACTCAGCGCAACGCATATTTATCATCTGTGCCTTCTCGATCATTCCGCTGGCACTACTGTTCACGTTTGCTTATTTACCTGTCATTAACATGTTCAAATACAGCTTCACCGATTGGAACGGATACAGCAAAAGGTTCGACTATGTGGGGTTTGAAAACTACACGCGGATATTCAGCGACCCTGAGTATTTTAAAGTGTTTATTGTCAGTCTGTATTATTTTGTGGCTACCTTCGTACAAATGGGCCTGGCCCTCTACTTTGCCACGATTCTGAGCTTCAAAATCCGCGGAAAAAACTTTTTTAAAGGCATATTGTTCTTCCCCTATCTGCTGAATGGCGTAGCCATCGGATTTATCTTCCTCTTTTTCTTCAAACCGGACGGGACCCTCGATACACTCATGCAGGCAGTAGGGCTTGGACAGTACACCCAGCTCTGGCTTGGAAATCCGAACATTATTAACGTGTCGCTCGCAGGCGCATCGGTATGGAGATATATGGGCTTTAACTTCATTATCTTCCTGGGTGCAATCTCATCCATTCAAAAAGATGTCTATGAAGCGTCGGATATTGACGGGGCCAATCGCTGGCAGCAGTTCCGCCATATTATCCTGCCGAGTATTACACGCATTCTGCAGCTCAACCTGATTTTGGCGATTAGCGGCGCAATTAGTGCGTTCGATATTCCATACATTATGACCGATGGTTCCAACGGCAGTGAGACGTTTGTTATTCAGACCGTTCACTTGGCATTTAAGTACGGCAAGTTGGGCTTGGCATCAGCGATGGCTGTTGTGCTGCTGTTTATTGTCATTCTTGTTACGCTGGTTCAGCGTGTCACCATGAAAGGGGAGGAATGAACATGCAACCATTCAAATATACCCTTGCGAGCATATTTAAATATGCTTCACTCATTATCGCAGCGTTCATTGCGCTTGTACCCATTGTAGTGGTGCTGTTTGCATCACTCAAAACCAATGCAGAGTACGCGACCAGCAGTCCGCTTGCCCCGCCAGCCAACTGGCTGAACTTTGCAAACTATACCAAGGCTTTTGTGGACGGCAACATGCTGATCGGTTTCAAAAATACGATTATCATCCTGATCATCTCTATCGTAGGTGCCACTTTAACGGGTTCCATGATCGCGTATGTGCTGGATCGGTTCAAATTTAAAGGCAAGAAAATTATGGTCGCAGCGTTTTTGCTCGCCACCTTGATTCCGAGTGTTACGACACAGGTCGCTACATTCCAGATCATCAATGCGCTCGACTTGTTCAATACCAGATGGGCAGCCATCGTCATGTACCTGGGTACAGATATCATCGCGGTGTATATCTTCCTGCAATTCCTGGGCTCCATCTCGAACGCTTTGGATGAATCCGCCATGCTGGACGGGGCCTCCTACTTCACAATTTATTGGAGAATTATTTTGCCACTGCTGAAACCGGCGATTGTAACGGTCATCATCGTGAAAGGTGTCAACATCTACAACGACTTCTACACGCCGTTTCTGTATATGCCCAAAACAGACTTGCAGGTCATATCCACGGCTCTTTTCAAATTCAAGGGGCCGTTCGGATCACAGTGGGAGGTTATCAGCGCAGGCATCATGATTGCCATCATTCCAACGATGATTATTTTCCTGCTGCTACAGAAGTACATCTACAACGGCTTCGCACAAGGTTCAGTTAAATAAAAAACGAAGGGAGAAATGAAACGATGACAGTTTTGGATACGAAAAATGTACACATTGTCGGGGAAGCATTGCCGAATATGCCTTGGGAGGATAAACCGGAAGGGACCGAGGGGCCGGTATGGAGACATTCTGCCAATCCTGTTGTGCCGCGTAATCCGGTTAAGGGCGTTGCCCGTATTTTCAACAGTGCGGTTGTTCCTTATGAGGGGAAATTCATCGGCGTATTTCGCGCAGAAACGATTAACGGCCGTCCGCACCTTCACATGGGAGCAAGTGAGGACGGGTTGGAGTGGACGATTGAAGAGGAACGGATTGCCTTTGTGGATGAAAACGGTGATCCTTTCATGCCGAACTATGCATATGACCCACGTCTGGTTAAAGTCGAAGATACGTATTACATCATCTGGTGTACCGATTTCTATGGTGCTGCGCTGGGATTGGCCAAAACAGATGATTTCAAAACGTTTGTCCGTCTCGAAAATCCAATGCTTCCATTCAACCGCAATGGCGTGTTGTTTCCACGCAAAATCAATGATAACTATGTGATGTTGTCCAGACCAAGCGACAGCGGACATACACCGTTCGGGGACATTTTTCTGAGCGAAAGCCCGGATCTGGTGTACTGGGGCAAACATCGTCATGTCATGAGCAAAGGCGGTCAGGGCTGGTGGCAATCGGTCAAAATTGGCGGCGGTCCTGCTCCGATAGAAACGTCCGCAGGCTGGCTAATGTTCTATCACGGCGTGACCGGAACGTGCAATGGTTTTGTTTATAGTATGGGCGCAGTCATTCTGGATCTGGATGAACCATCGAAAGTAAAATATCGCTCCTCCAACTTTGTGCTGACACCGGAAAAATGGTACGAGGAGCAGGGCTTTGTGGACAATGTTATCTTCCCTTGCGCCACATTGCATGATGCGGAGACAGGGCGAATCGCCATCTATTATGGTGCAGCCGACACATACGTTGGAGTAGCTTATACCACCATTGAGGACATCGTTAACTACGTCATCGAGACCGACGAAATCATCGCCGGAGATCGGGAAGAAGGCAAATTGTAATTGAAGTGAAACAATTTTAAATTAAGCTGAAATTTACACAATAACGGAGAGTGCAGAACCGATCTGAAGAAAGAAGAAACGAAGTGTTCGCATTTATCCTCGGATTTTTCCCTTCATAAGGGATTCAATAAAATTCGGGGATAACGGCGATCGGAAGATGGCCCTGCAATCGTAGTGGGGCGTGTTATACCTTCGGTCATTCATTTTATATTAAGTGAAAAGGGGCATTGCGGAATAATGCATATGGAATACATCAAGGGATTTACATTTGGCTGGATGAGTGGCAGGGGGGACTTCCGTAAACCGGAAACGAAAGAATCCTTGCGCCTGATGGTTGAACGCACTGGCTGCTCGCATGTTATTTTTGCACTGGCGGCACATCAGGATCATCCGCAGGCTTTAGAGGTCAAATATAAAGGTAAACATATGGTCGAAGACGATGAGTTGGTGGATATGATCCGTTATGCCCGTACGCTCGGACTGCGGGTCATTCTGAAACCAACCGTCAATTGCACGGATGGCACATGGCGTGCACATATTAACTTTTTTGATATTGATGTGCCGTGTGAGCCGAAATGGCAGGACTGGTTCCGCAGTTATACTGCGTATCAGAAGCACTACGCGGCCATTGCAGAGCGTGAAAAATGCGAGATGTTTATTGTGGGTTGTGAGATGGTGCAGTCTGAGCGTCGGAGCGAGGAATGGCGCGAGGTCATCGCGGGAGTGCGTGAAGTGTATTCCGGGCTAGTATCCTACAACACCGACAAGTATCAGGAAGGGCATGTGAAATGGTGGGATGCCGTGGACGTCATCTCGTCGAGCGGATATTACCCCATTGGAGACTGGGAAGCGGAACTCGATCGGATTGAACGGGTCATTGCACCCTACGGCAAACCTTTTTTCTTCGCAGAAGCGGGTTGTCCTAGCCGCAGTGGATCGGCACAGGTGCCGAATGACTGGGGGTTAGAAGGTGCGGTCAGTGTGGAAGAACAGGAGCAGTTCTATGAAGCCATGTTCCGTCATGCAAGCAACCGGGAGTGGGTACGCGGATTTGGTCTGTGGGACTGGAGCGCGCATCTGCTGCACCAAGAGAAGGATGCTCTGAGCGATGATGGATACGGAGTATACGGTAAACCAGCAGAGAAGGTCATTCGTCAATTTTATGAAGGCATTGCGGTGGAGGCTTAGTCTGCCTTGAGGTTGAGTTATCCCATCCACTTAAATAGCGCTTTATATGGACAAAGATACTGCCGTGCTTATACACGCAGTATCTTTTTTGGTGAGTTTTAATTTTTTTACCCCATCTTCCCTCCAAGCTGCTCAATCTTCTCCAACCATTTCTTTCTCTGTTCCTCGGACTGTTTGCCCACGAGATCTACAGGTGTTATGCGCACAGGTTTGATGCCTGTCAGAGCAAAGGTGGAGATCTTCATCATTTTGTGTGCGGGTTCACCCTGAAACCATTTGTAGTACCAGTTCGGCCCGTCCATGGTGGTGATCATGCGTGCGGTGCGACCTTTGAGCAGCTGATCCGGGAAAAGTTTACCTTTGTGATACTTGAAGGCATAGCCTGGCATGAAGATGCGGTCGATAAATCCTTTGAACAAAGCTGGTGGTCCTCCCCACCAAATCGGAAATACCCATACGAGATGCTCTGCCCATTTAATCGCCTCCTGGGCTTCCAGCAAATCGGGTTCAAGCGGAAGTTTATTGCGGTATCCACCTGCTAAATTCATGTTGAATTCCAACTCGTTTAGGGTGATCATACGAACCTCGGCACCTGCCTGCACAGCACCTTTACGATAAGCTTCGGCGATTGCGCCATTGTAACTTGGGGAGACGGGGTTGCCTTGGATGATTAATATTTTCTTCATAATGATGACACGTCCTGACTATTTTAGTTAATGAACACTAACCTCATGTGCAAAAAGAAAAGGTCACGAATGACCTGGTAAACATTCAGGAATATCCTGAAGTCGGATGAAGCTGGTCTTGTATATAGGCGAATACTTATGCCAATGATCATCGCCTGATCTGATCGGAACGAATTCGAGGATGCAATCCATCGGGGCTTATCCGAGCTTAGCTGTTACCTGGCCCAACATCAACGCAAGTCGGTGAACGGTTTCCCCGGTGTATGGAACAAGCAGCTCCGGCAGTTCACCTTGCATACTGGATACGGCCAGGCGCGTAATGGCACCAATGACCAGAACGGCTGTGAGCCGAGAATCCTGATCTGGCAGTTCGCCTCGCATAATCCCCTGATCGATTAGATCAATCAACGCATCCAGCGGTTGGCGGTAATCCTCGCTGCTTCCAGCTTCAATGAAAATCTCATGATTTTGTGAAATCAGCAGCAGTCCGTAGGGATCTTCATCATGCAGGTGGAGAACTTCGGTAATCAATTGCCGAAAGCGTTCGAGCACCGGGCCATCCTGGCGAACATACCCGTCAATTAATGCAGTATAGTCCGCGCAATATTGGGTGAAGGCCTCAAGGGCAACGGCATCTTTGTTTTTAAAATGTTTGTAAATCGCCGCATCTGTTACTCCGGCGGCGTCACCGATCTCTTTGACGGAAATGCCGTCAACGCCTTTGGTTGCAAACAAGCGCATCGCCGCTTGTAGGATGTCTTTCTTTTTGCTGTCTACATGAGGTTTGTTCTTCATGATTGTATAGTAAGTGATTACTAACTAAATTGCAACTGTCATTTCGAAATCTCTTATTTAATGCTAGGAAAGTGCTTTCGCTCAAAGCTTGCAGGCTTATGAACGGCAACGTATGATGGATAGAAATAATAACGGATAGACGGGCAAAGGAGCATGGGCAGAAGTAGGGCTGCAAAGGCAAACATCAGCGGCGCCAGCTCCTGGTCTGGGGAACGAAATGGATGGTGAATGGCGTGAATGAAGACGTGCAGGCGCATCGCTGGGTGACTCCCGAAGGGACGTTGAATGAACAATATATAACAAGCAGGGAACGGCTCTACAAAGGGATGAATGGTAAATATGTGGAGCGTTTCACTGTTCGTACCGGGGAGAGTTATATTTTCAAACCGCTGACCAATCCTGCACAACATGGACGTGAACAATGGATGTCGAGGCATGTGCTCTCAGTATTACCCCCTATATATCCAGCGCTCATTGCTGCATCAGACCGTGAAATTAACGCGGAACAGAGCTGGATCATCTATGAGGATCTGGGTGAACTGGTGCATGATTCGCGGGAAGAGACGATGCTGGCTGCTGCTGAACATATGGCAGGGTGGCACTCGTTATCTGTTGCTGGTTGGGGTGAGCTGCCACGGGTGGGTCAGAAACCGCCAATTCGGGACATACTGGATGATCTGCTTGGGCAAAAGGAATCCACTGCTGATTTGTTGTCCAAGCTGGAGGTCTCGCTGTCACCATCGGATTGGCACAACATCGTAGCGCTAATCCATACGGCAGAGGAGGAGTTACCTCGTGTTTTGTGTCACGGAGATCTTCATCCCGGCAACATGGCCGATGTGAATGGCAGGCTGGTAATTATCGATTGGGAGCATGCGCATCTGAATACGGCTCTTTGGGACGTGTATCATCTGGTGGATCTATCGCATCCGCTGTTCCCAAGAACTGTTACGCCTGAGCTGCGGGAGCGAATTATTGATGTTTATCTGGACGGGCTGGAGCGCCATAGCGTTCAGGTTGACCGGGTTTCTTTTAAAAGGTGGTACCGTGCATATGCCATTGTATTCTCGCTCTGGATGCTGCGTCTGATTGATGGGGATCTGAGAAGTGCAGACTGTGTATGGCCCGAGGAACAGCTGCGGAACCAGTGGCACGAGACAACAATGACGTTGAAACAGTGCATGAAGCAGTGTTGTAGGGAATAGAAATGAGGGGTGCAGAACATGCGTAAAGTAGGACTCGTAATGCGTAAAATTCAATTCACGGAGGCCCAGGGCCCACGCGTATTTGCGGATCGGTTGAAGCAGATTGGGCTGGAGCTGGGCGTGGAAATTGTGTTCATCTCGCCGGAGCGCCATGTCAGCGGGTATGACTGGTTGCCAGGGTATGAGCATGAGAAAGGCGACCTGGTGAACTATGATATCGTATTGGACCAGATCTATAGCCAAAATATAGAGCATGTCATCTACACCGTATCCGGGTTTACGTTCCTGAAGATGTTTCTTCCAAAGAGTGTGTTGTTCCCGCACAGCTTTCCCGACCCGGCGCTGACAGGGTATGAGATGATGAAGCCATTTTATACGATGGTGGATAAAGCGATTGTGCAGACGGAATTTCTGAAAACAGAACTGGGCCGCAATTTCGGTGTACATGACGTGAACGTCATCCCGATCGGCTTCAACGAAGAGTTGGCGCATCGCCATTACGACCCGAGTCAGGTTGTGCATAATCGTGTGCTCTGGATCGGTCGGGATGAAGCGAATCGTCGCCCGGATCTGGTGCTGGAATACGCCAGGCAGAACCCGGACAAGGAAGTATACATGGTATTCGGCGGTCGCCGCTATGAGGAAAGCATGAAGAAATACAACATTCCAGACAACGTAAAATTGCAATTCGCGCTGACACAGGATGAAGTATTTACCCTTATGAACTCAACCAAGGTGTATTGGAGCTGTTCGGCCTTTGATACGTTTGCTATGCCGCTGACCGAAGCTATGGCGATGGGCAAAATGGTCGTGAAGCCGGAGCATGCCTGCTACGGCCACATCCGTTCCACGCATGCATTTGCAGGCAACGAGGATAACTGGTTTGAATTGGTGAACATGGCTGCGGCTGCGCCGCGCAGTGTATCGGAAGACAACCGGGAGTATGCGTTTGGTGCTTTTTCGCGAACGATCATGAAAGAGGGATACCGGGAGTTCTTTGCCAACTGGTTGAAGTAATGAGAGGTTTGTAATGAAGGCTCTAACCATTCAGCAAGAAGGAGGAGGACCTTATGGAAGTACTCATCCTGTGGACACTTGGCATGTGGGCAGTGCAGTTGCTGATCGAATGGCTCATCTATCGGTTGCAGGGACGTCGAATGACCGGGGTTCAATATATACTGCCCTGTGTGGCCTTGCTTGGCGGAGCCGTTGTGATCATGATCAGCATCGATATTGGCGGGTGGAACGGCATCGGTTATGCCTTGCTTGGCGTATCGCTGGGTACAGCGGGAATGTTGACATTAATTACGGTGGCGATCACGGATATGGTGTTTCGCCGTCGGAGAAGGAATTAACCGGAGGGTAAACTGCTGTAAAGTAAGAGTAAATTGGACGATCGGACGGTTGCAGGAATGCATTCGTCTGTGATATATTGACATTAATTATGACAAGGGAGGTGAAGACAGGTGAATCACGAAATGCCTAACAACCGTATTAGCCAGCTGCCGATTGCTATGGCTGGCATTGTTCATACTTTTCTGACCAACGGGAGAAGTCTGTCCAATTTTGAATATACGGAAGTTAACATTTGCGAGAAGATGCCTGCCTTGACCTCATTCGGACGATAAGCGATATTGCTTGAATTCTGAAGGGCCGCGGAGCTAACCTCCTGCGGCTCTTTTTGTGTTGCGGTCAGGATCTTCCAATCCATAGGAGGAACCTTATTATGATGATTATTAGCACACAACAACTGACCCAATACCATGGAGCACATCTGGTGCTGGACGGCATTACATTTGAAATTATGGAAGGCGACAAGGTCGCCCTGATCGGCCGCAACGGAAGCGGTAAAACGACATTGATGCGTCTGTTGGCACGACTGAGCCAGCCGGATGAAGGACAATTGATGATCAAGAAGGATACACGTATCGGTTACGTCGCTCAGGTGCCGGAAGGAATGGACGATTACACAGTGCTGGATGTGCTGAGTCTTGGATTCAGGGAGCTTATGGCGTGCAGGAGTCAAATGAAGGAAATGGAGCAGCAGATGTCCGATCCGGACTGTGCATCCGATCCGAACCAATTGGAGCGACTGTTGAAGCGGTACGCGGGCTTGCAGGACCAGTTTGAGCGCGAGGGTGGATATGAAATGGATGCCCGGATCGATCAGGTGGCGGACGGTCTGGATATTGCGAAGGAGCATTACGGATGGCGGTTTGGTTCGTTGTCTGGTGGTGAACAGACCCGGGTTGTGTTGGCTTCACAGCTGATTGTAAAACCTGATCTGTTATTGCTGGATGAGCCCACCAACCATCTTGATCTGGAGCGGGTGGAATGGCTGGAAGGGTTTTTGCGTGAGTACACAGGTACGATTATCCTGATCTCACATGATCGCTACTTTTTGGACCGTGTAGCATCCCGGACATTAGAGCTGGAGGATGGAGAAGCACAGACGTCAGCCGGTGGTTATACGGAATATATGAAAGTGAAGGAACAACGACTGCTGCAGCAATTCGAGGAGTTCAAGGAGCAGCAGAAGGTGATCAAAAAAATGAAAGAAACGATCCGCCAACTGGAAGAATGGGGCCGAGTCGGGGGGAATGAAAAGTTCTTCCGTCGCGCGGCTTCGATGCGTAAAGCAATCGAACGGATGGAACAGGTGAAGCGCCCGGTATTGGAGCGCCGTAACGCTGACTTCGATGTTCGTCCTACGGACCGTACGGGAAAACGTGTGGCCGTTATGGAACAGGTTGAAAAGGCTTATGGAGAACGTCAGATTCTGCGCGGTGTATCGGGATTACTCGAATATGGCGACAAAATTGCTCTTATTGGACGCAATGGTTCAGGCAAAACAACGTTGTTCAAGCTGCTGTTGGGCGAGGAACAACCAAGTGCAGGTAACCTGGAGTGGGGTGCACGTGTAGATGTTGGTTATCTGGCTCAACAGGAGGAGCCCTCCAATCCGAAACTGAATGTGTTGGAGTACTTCCGTCTGGAAGCGGGCGTGGAAGAAGGAGAGGCACGCGGCATTTTGGCTCGTTATCTATTCTATGGAACAGATGTATTTCGCTCGGTAGGACAGTTGTCTGGTGGGGAATGGACGCGGCTAAGGCTGGCTCTGCTGGTTCAGCGCAAGCCGAATGTGCTTTTGCTGGATGAACCGACCAATCATCTGGATATCGCTTCAAGGGAGGCGCTTGAAGAGTCGCTCGTTGATTTCGAAGGAACGGTGCTTGCCATCTCGCATGACCGTTACTTCGTCAATCGACTCGCTTCCCGCGTGTGGGAACTGGAGAATGGGCGGATGACCGCTTATCTGGGTGACTATGAAGCCTATCGCGAGAAGAAGCTGGATTTGCAAGCCCGCGCAGCCGCGGCAAATCAGCATATAGCAGGAGCGAAGACGTCACCACGAGGTACTGCCGTTGGGAGAGGGGCAGGGGGTTCTTCTCACGGGACTGCGGCTACAGCGGGATCAGGCAAGCTGAACAACTCATCCATTTTCCAGTCTGGCAATACTGGAAAGAGTCGTGACAGTGAGCGTACTGCGGAGAAGCTGGAGCAGGTCATGGCACACCTGGAAACCCGGCTCCGGGAACTGGATCAACAGCTAGAAACGGTGGCGAATGATCCGCCTGCTTTGGAACAGATGTGGAACGAGCGAGAGCGATTGTCGGCGGAGTACAATGAACTGCTCGCCCAGTGGGCCGAATTATAAGCCATACGTGTAAGTTGGAAGGGCATTGGAAACAGAAATATCAATTTCTAAAGAAGCTAGCAGCAGCTTGAACAAGCAAGGAGGCTGTCTCATAAGTCATGCATTGGCTTTGGGACAGTTTTTTTGCGTTTCGGGGACGACTAGCAATGATTTGACGGATTCAAGTATCCGGCCCGTACTCTGTGAACGAGATTGATAGCCCTGTTCTTTTTTACATGTCATCGGGAATAGTGTAACTTTTTTCCTTCTAATGCGTTTAATACGTTTGTGTGTATGGAAACGGCTCCTCTTAGAGCTCACAGAAAGGCAGGTTATCGTTATTTATTATTCATTGACTTATCGGAACTGGTCGGATGACCGACAGGTGGAGACGGGGGTACTGGAGCAGGTATCGGTTACTCGCGATGAGCTGTTCATGCGCAAACTGGTAGATGCAACCCTGATGAAAAATAAGCTCTGGGCGCATCTGTCCAATGAATGCGAGGATCGTCGGGAGCATGCAGTTTACGTGACCGAGTATGACAATCAAAAACCTGCAGAATACGGTACAGCGATTGCGGACGCTGCACTGGCAATGTGTAAAATGTCCTCCATGTATAGTGCGGAATATATGCTTTGGAATGGGAGTTCATTTCAGGAATTGGACTTGGCAGAATCCTCCACGTACACGATGGAGCTTGCCGAGCAACTGCTGGACCATTACATGGTCCGGGGCAGTAAGACCTATGAATTTGTGTATTCCGTGCTGGATGCGGATCGCAAGAAAGTGTTGTTTTTGATGAAGGAGGTGGATCTGTAATGGCCGAAAATCCCAATTCCAATCCCAAACCCGGATCACGCGCCAAGCTGGTTGCCTTCTCGCTAATGCTTGCGGTTCCAGCTGTATTATCCGGTTGTAGCAGCAATAGCGACGAGTGTGACCCGGAATACGATACCGGATGCGAATATGACTCCAGCAGTGGACACTATTACTACGGTGGCGGATCGTCCTATCGGAGCAATAAGGACAGCGGCTCCTACAGCAAGTCCAGTTCAAAATCGAGCGGATTTGGCAGCTTCTTCCACAGTTCGGGAGGTTAGAACCTGATGAGGCATATATACCAACTGCCATTCAGTCATGAAGAAGTTTTCAGGGGCAGAGCGGGGCAGCAGGTTCCTTACCATCGCATGTATGGCAAGCAATATTGCGTGCCTGCGTTGACGGTTTATTCCCCTGTGGAGATACAGGAATTGCGTACAGCAGTTGAGGCTGTAGACGGAATCCACTGTAAGGTGATGCGTTTTATTCAGCAATACATGCCCGACTCATTTCTGGAGCAGCAGTTGGGCATTCATCCCGGCCTGATTCCTGCGGCGCGTATGGAGATGGTGACAGGCGGGATCACTCGGCAGGACTGGATTATTGGAGAAGCCGGGCCTAAATGTATTGAAAATAACACCGATACCCCAACCGGCATACCTGAAGTAGCTGCATTGGAAGGTATTTTGGTGGAGATGGCTGAAAAAACATTGTTCCATGCTCCATCCAAAGGAATGGATGAATGTATCCGGGAATGCTTTCGCCGCTGGCTGGATGCTTACGCACAGCAGGGTTTGCTGGGCCCAGTGACTTTTACTTCATTTGGGGAGCATGTGGAGGATCGGACCAATACGGAGTATCTGATGAAGCTGTGCCAGGAGGCGGGGTATGAAACGTTCTACGCTCCACTGGAGGAGCTGGAGATTATTCCAGGGGAGGCGCTCTACCATGAAGGATGCGAGATCAACCTGTTGTACCGCCTCTACCCCCTGGAATATCTAATCGATGATCGAGATGAAACGACCGGCGTGGACATCGGCGCAGCGCTGCTTGAATTGGTTCAGGGTGGCCGTCTGGGCCTGATGAATCCTGCACAGCATGTACTGATGCAGAGCAAGGGCTTCATGGCGGCGATCTGGTCACTCTATGAACGTAATGAACAAACCCCGGAATATTGCGGATTTCGGCTGTTTAATGATGCGGAGTTAGCTTCCATTTCACGGTATCTGCTACCAACTTATTTCGAAGCCGGGCCATTCGAATGGAGCGCAATGCCTTACGTGGCCAAAAGCTATTGGGGCCGCGAAGGGAGAGGCACATCGCTGCTGGGTGAGGAGTCGGATCATCATGGGGGCCAAACGGCTGCTTCTCATCAGCTGCACGCCCCTACGAACTCCAACACAATAGCTGAACAGCAAGAAGATGAGCAGATCGCAGCCTATTATCATAATCAGCCTAAAATATATCAGCAGCTGGTACCTATGGAACAGGCCGTGATTCAGACAGAGGATGGCGAATACAGCGGTTATTTGCTTACAGGGGTGTTTGTCATCGGTGGACGTTTTGCCGGTGTGCTGCCCCGGATCGGGGAGAAGGTAACCGGAGATATGGCCTATTATTGTGCGGCTGTGGTCAATGAACGGATGGATGAAGAGGAGGAGAAGGAATGAACAATTTGGGATTAAACCTGCTGAATGTAGCGGTAGGTGTAGGCATTTTGCTGGTCGTATTGGTATGTGGGTATTTCGCTTTTAGCCAATTGACCCGGTATAACGATAGCGAGGAAATTGCGAAAGGCAACGAGGCGGCAGGCATGTATATGGGCAGCAAATTGTTGGGCCTGTGTATCATTGTGGGCATGGTGTCCTTCTCCACGCATTCATGGCTGGATATGCTGCTCTGGTCAGCGCTGGGAATCATTATTTTATGTCTGGTCTATATTATATTTGACTTCCTTATCCCCAAGATGCGGGTATGTGACGAGATCGCACGAGGCAATATGGCTGTAGCACAGCTGCTGCGTTCCATTATCATCGGCGTTTCCATCGTCATCGGTACGTTTTTGATGTAAAATAAACCCTAGTGTTTATTTGGAATGAATATCAATTCAACGAAGAAGGAGCGCGGCATCATGAGAAAAGTCATCATCGATACTGATACAGCAGGAGACGATACGATTGCGATCCTGACGGCACTGCACCATTTCCAGGTGGAGGGCATTACGATTACAGGCGGGAACGTACAGTTTGACCAGGAGGTTGAAAATGCCCTGTACACGGTACAGGTTGCTGGACATGGCGGCAAGGTGCCTGTGTACAAAGGATGCGAACGCCCATTGATGGCCTATGGCAAGGCCCAGCACCGCACGGTGGAAGACGTACATGGCGATGACGGTATGGGCGGAGCCCATTTCCCGAAAGCGGACCAGCGTCCAGAGGCAGGGCATGCGGTTGATTTTATCATTGAGAAGGTACACGCACATCCGGGCGAAATCTCGCTTCTGGCCATTGCACCCCTGACCAACATTGCGATGGCAATCCAGAAGGACCCAACCATTATTCCGGAGATTGCTCACCTCTACATCATGGGTGGAACGAATAATGCACTGGGTAATATCACACCAGCCGCGGAGTATAACTTCTATGTAGATCCGGAAGCAGCCAAAATTGTATTGCACGCAGGCATTCCGACCACTATGGTTGGCTGGGAGATGTGTACTCAATATTCTGTTATGGATGATGATGATCACGCTGAAATTGCAGCGCTGGGTACATCGGGTGCCGATTTCTTCACAGCCATCAATAAAGTGGTTATGCAGTTCAACAAATCGGTACATAAACTGAATGGCACAACTCATCCGGATACGTTGCTGATGGCTGTTGCCGCAGATGAGTCGCTCATGACCAAATCCGGTCAGTATTATGTGGATGTAGAAGCGGCAGGCGAGTTAACACGCGGATATAGCGTTGTGGATATCAATGGACGTTTCGGCAAAGAGCCAAATGTACGCGTCTGTGAGGCCATTGACCGTCCGAGATTCAAATCCATGCTGCTGGATGTGCTCTCTGCTATACAATAATTCCAAGAGATGTGCCCAAGCATCGCATTAGCTCTGCAAGTCTTGTACGTAAGTATTCATTAAAGTCAAAGCTCAGTAAAACGATCCGTACCTATTCCAGGCACGGATTTTTTTTGCCTATTTTAAGTCCGACTACTTCACCTGTCGTAGTAAACTGTGATATACTTCAACTACTACGACAGATGAAGTAACGGAGGAGGATTATCTTTTGTGATCAGCAGTGACGTTATACGCGGCTACAACGATACGCTAATTCTCTATATGCTGCTGGAAGGGGAGTCGTACGGATACGAGATTTCCAAAAACATCAGGCAGCTGACAGATGAGAAGTATGTGATGAAAGAGACGACACTATACTCTGCCTTCACCCGATTGGAGAAGAACGGGTACATTGAATCATTTTACCGGGATGAGAGTCTCGGGAAGCGGCGTACGTATTACCGGATCACGCCGCCCGGCCTCGATTATTACAAGGAAAAATGTGAGGAATGGAAGGTTACGCAGGAGGTTGTGAATCTATTTATCAGGGAGTGGTGACGGAGCATGGAGACGATTATGGTGTATCTGGAAAACATGTTCGCTGGTCTGCCGAAGACCTCCGAGGTGGAGCATTTGAAACAGGAGCTTCTCTCGGGAATGGAAGATAAATACTTGGAATTGAAGCGGGAAGGCAAGTCGGAGAATGAGGCAATCGGTATTGTGATTTCGGAATTTGGCAATATCGAGGAGTTAACAGCTGAGCTCGGTATTCAACCAGCCGGGATCGAGGAAGCAGCACCTGTGCTGACGGAGGAAGAGGCTCACGATTATGCTGCTGTCAAACGCAGTGTGGGTCTGTGGACAGGACTTGGTGTTTTTCTTTGTGCATCCGGGGTGGCCTTCCTGATATTCCTTGATACATTTTTTGAACAGAACAATATCAAGTCCATGACAGGGTCGATGGAAACGGGCAGCCTGCTGGGGCTCATCGGGATGTTTGTACTCATCGCCTTTGCAGTCGGCATGTTTATTCACAGCGGGATGAAGCTTGATCGTTTCAAGTATATGGAGAAGGGATTTCAGTTGCCTTATGCGCTCAAGATGTCACTTCAACGCAGTCAGGCCCATTTCGCGCTGACGTACCGCGTTTCAATCATTACGGGCGTCGGCCTGTGCGTGCTGTCACCCGTTTTTATTTTCGCGGGTGCATATATTAACGATGACTACGCATCTTACGGTGTCTCTCTCTTTATGTTAATGGCAGCGGTAGGCGTGTTCCTATTCATTTATTACGGCAATATCCAGGGGGCTTACACGAAATTGCTGGAGGAGCCACACTTTAGTGCTGATAAGAAGGAGCAGGAAAGAATGGTAGGAGCAGTGGGGGCTATCGTATGGCCTTTGGCTACGGCGCTGTTTCTGTTCACGGGCTTTGTATACCAGCGATGGGACGTTAATTGGGCCATATTCCCGATTACAGGTGTGCTATTCGGTATGTTCAGCAACACCTATCATATATTAAAGCGGAAGAATCACTCCTGAGTATGTGCCAAGCGCGTGCTCTACCCACTTGGTGACTGCGCTTTGGGTGTGTTAAAGTGAAGGAAATGTTACAGCAGAGACCCTTTAGTTTAACTTTGGAGCGTCCGGCAGGAGGAGTGGAACATGTTATTTTATTTTGTAGCACTGCTGGTTACCTTGGTTGATCAGGGAACCAAGATGGCGGTGAGGATGTATATGGAAGTTGGCGACACCATGAGACTTGGCGATTCGGGCATGCAATTGCAGCATTATGAGAACAGCGGAATGGCAGGCAGCCTATTTCAAGGGAATGCGCGTCTGTTCGGTGTGGTCGCCATTCTGTTCGTGGCGGGCATGATGTATTATCGGAGAAAAGGTGAAATTCGCGGTTTCTGGATGCAGGCAGGTGCCGGTTTCATGGTCGGGGGTGCCCTGGGTAATGCAATCGATCGTTTTATCTACGCGCGCGTAACGGATTTTCTCGTATTTCCGTCGGGACGTGGTATTCTCAATTTGGCGGATGTAGCGATAAATGTTGGTGTGGTTATGCTGGTCATCGGCATGCTGATCCGTGCATTTCGCAGTTACCGAACCAAGCGTTTACGTAATGCTTTGCCGAAAATAGAGCGTTGATAAAGCGTTAATAACAGCTTTGATGTAAGCAACCGTAACTGTATACATGAGGGACATTGGATATATTCCAATGTCTTTTTTTTGTTATGTCGATGAGCGGACTCGCGCTCAGTGTGACTGTTTCAATTTTATCGAAACCGTTTTAGGAATAATAGGACACATTATAGTCAACGCTCTAAGTATAAAACGGTGGAAGGATTAACCACGTGGTTACTTCACTAATTTAATGGGTAAATCTTTACGTATATAAGCTGAGGGAGGTACAACATGAGAAGATCGCTTACCAAGGCACTCGGGTTAATGCTGCTTTGTGGAATAACGGCTGTACTTCTGTCTTCCTGCACCAGTGGCAATAATGCCAATGGCAAGGTGCAGGTTGAATTTTTTCAGAATAAACCCGAAGCCAAAGGAACCTTTGACGAATTAATCAAAACATTCAACGCCAAACACTCCGATATTCAGGTCACTCAGGTGAATCCACCTGACGCGGAGACGGTGCTGAAGACACGTGTGGTGAAGAACGATGTGCCAGACATTATGGCGATGGGGGCAACCGATACCTATTCCATTCTTGCACAGAGTGATATTTTCGCCGATCTGACAGACAGTCCACTGTTAAAAACGATCGATCCCAACTACATAAAGATGCTGAAGGATGTCACGGGCATGGATGAAGTGACAGGTGTTCCTTACGCAACAAATGCAAACGGCATCATGTACAACAAAACGTTATTTAAAGAAATGGGTCTGGACGTACCCAAGACCTGGGACGAGCTGATTGCTACAGCCAAAAAAATTAAGGATGCGGGTAAAATTCCGTTTTATTTCACATACAAGGATGACTGGCAGACGAATCTGCCGTTCAATGCACTCGGACCTAACTTGGTTGGTGTTGATTTTTATCTGGAGCGTCGCGAGAACAAAGTGACCTTCAAGGAGAAATACCGTGAGGTTGCGGAGAAGCAGTTGGAGCTGATGAATTACGGTCACGGCGACAACTTCGGTAAAGCGTATTCGGACGGTAACCGTGCCTTTGCCAATGGCGAAGCTTACATGTACATCCAGGGTACCTGGGCGATCTCCGAAATTCGCAAAGCGAACCCGAATGTGGACATTGGTTTCTTCCCATTCCCGACAGGCAATGATCCGAGCAAGATCAAGCTGGTGAACGGAATCGACTCCCTGTTTACCATTGCAGCGGATACACCGAACAAGGAGCAGGCCGAACAGTTCATTGCGTTTCTGCTGGAGCCTGAAAATATAGGTAAATACATTGAGGAACAGACGCTGTTCTCTGCGGTGGAAGGTGTAAAACAAGATGATCCTGCTGTACAGGAACTGACACCTTACATTGAGCAGGGCAAGGTTATCGACTTCGCCGATCACTATATTCCGGCTGCGGTGCAGCTGAATTCCATCGTACAGTCCTTTTTGCAGAACAAGAACATCGACAACTATCTGGATACACTCGACAAAGAATGGGACAAGGTAGCGAATCGGCGATAACGCCTTGTCCGAAGGAGGATGGAGTATGAACAAGCGCATCGCGCCTTATTACTGGATGACGGTTCCGGCGGTAGTATTGTTCTTCGTGTTTATGACGCTGCCGGCCCTCCAGGGGATCTATTATTCATTTACGAACTACAACGGATTCGGTAAAGGTTATGACTTTGTTGGATTCAAAAACTATTTCAATCTGTTTCAGGATGATAATGTAGGCAACGCCTACTGGTTCACCTTCAAGTTTGCGATCGTTGTAACGATCCTGACGAATATTCTGAGCCTGCTCATAGCACTTGGACTGAATGCCAAGATCAAGTTCCGTAACTTTTTCCGAGGCATCTATTTCCTTCCGAATATCCTGAGTGTATTGATCGTAGGTTACATATTTAACTACCTGTTCTCCAACGTATTCCCGATCTGGGGGCAAAACCTGGGGATCAACGCCCTATCGACGAACATTCTGGGTAGCGAAAGCCTCGCGTGGATTGGGATCGTGATTGTCGCGGTATGGCAATCAGTCGCGTTGAATACAATTCTGTATTTGGCGGGATTGCAAACGATCCCTACGACATTGTATGAAGCATCGAATCTGGACGGAGCCGGCAAATGGCGTGAATTCTGGAGCATTACGTTTCCACTCATTGCCCCGTTCTTCACGATTAATATGGTGCTGGCGATGAAAAACTCACTGATGGTCTTTGACCAGATCGTAGCCTTGACCAATGGTGGACCGGGACGGGCAACACAGTCTATCTCTCATCTGATCTACACAGGTGGGTTTGAAGGCGGCGAATATGCATATCAATCTGCGAACTCGGTTATCTATTTCATCGTTATCGCGGTGATTTCGATTCTGCAAATCCGGTTCCTGCAAAGAAGGGAGACGGATCTGTAATGAGAAGCCGTTTACGTACCAACTGGCCTGTTATGTTGTTGATTGTTCTGGGTACCTTGTTCATTCTGTTCCCTTTATATATGACGGTTACGATTGCATTGAAAAATCCGGAGCAAATGGCCCAATCCGTATTTGCTATTCCGACAACATTTCACTGGGAGAACTTTGCAAGTGCAATAGATATGACAAACTTCTTCCAATCATTCCGTAACAGTGCCATTGTCACTGCATCAACAGTCATCCTGACCTTGCTCAGTAACTCTATGGTTGCTTACGCGATTGCCAGGAATATGGAGAAACGGAAGTTTTTCAAAGGGCTGTACTACTACTTTGTCAGCGCGATGTTCATTCCGTTTCCAATCATCATGCTGCCGATTGTTAAGCTGACTGCATCGCTGGAAATGACCAATTTGGTGGGTCTTATCCTGCTGCATACGGTGTATGGTCTCGCCTTTAACGTATTTGTTTATGTAGGTTACATTCGCTCCATTCCGGTAGCGCTGGAGGAAGCAGCCTTTGTAGATGGAGCAACAACTTGGGGCACGTTCTGGAAAATCATTTTCCCGTTGATGGCACCGATCAGTGCCACAGTTGGTATTCTAACTTGTCTGTCTACTTACAATGACTTCCTGCTGCCACTCATTATTATTAGTGATCCGGCACAATATACGCTACCGCTGGTACAGTATGTGTTCCAGGGTCAATTCAATACTGACTTCAACCTGGCGTTTGCATCGTACCTGCTGGCGTTGCTACCGATGATCATCATTTATCTGTTTGCACAGAAATGGATTATCAACGGTGTAACGCAAGGTTCAGTAAAATAGTGAAGAAAAGGGCGGACTCAAGGAGTTCGTCCTTTTTTTTGGTTTTCATTAGCTTTTGTTCTGTAAAGCGTTCCTGTATTTAAATGATTGATAAAGATAGGAATCTGTGCTATTTTTTAGTCGTTAGTTTAATCGCTAAACAAAGATTGGTAAATGAGATCGATGAGCAAAAATGTAAACGCTTCAATAATTGGCGATGATGGATTCCGGCATACTTGTACTCAATCGTCACCCAACACGAGAAACGGGTGGCGATTTCTTTTACATGCGGGAAGGAGAATGGGGTTTGCGATTGAATTGGGGCAGATGGAACTCATTGCGCAATCAGATTTTTGTTGGTTTTGTACTGGTAATGTTGGTGGTGTTATTTATTGCGGGAATCGCCGCCTATGACCGGGTATCCGGTTTGTTGAAGAGCAATGCGGAGAAGCATATTCATCAAACTGCTGTTCAGGCTAATGGCAGACTGGATGCCTTAATTGCACAAGTTAACTCACTGACAGCTCAAGTGGCAGATGATTCTTATGTGCAGCGTTTATTGAGCAATGAAAAAGGTGGAGAACCGGCTACGTTTAATCAGCGTCAAGCGCTCTTGCAGGTTGTGAGCAGCTATCCGTCCTTTATGAGTGGTGTGCAGAGTCTGGAAATCTATACGACAACTTATAGCAGAATATTTCCTATGGATGACCGATCTTTGGATGGAAGGCTCGGACGTAACTGGATAGCGGAAGCAGACGCGGAGAAAGGAAGGCTGGTCTGGGTCGGTCCCGACCCGGAAGATCCCGGAGTCATTATGGCTATTCGGCGAATCAGCCTGATGGATCGGGATTTCGAACCTGGCGGTTATGTCGTAGTGCGGATGCAGCGCAGCTTTTTTCAACTGAATGACTTGGATGCTGAGGATGGTGTGGAGGATTCTATTCTGCTGGTGGATGCGGCAGGAAGTGTAGTTACTTCCAATCTGGAGGCTGGTCTGGATGTGGAGGCACTCCTGAGCAGTGATAGCTCTGTAGTCCAGACCCGAGATGAGCCCTATATTGTTGTCAGACAGCATTCTGAGATGACAGGATGGACGCTCGCGGTTCTTACTCCTGTGAGCGAGACGACGGAGGGCGTGTCCATTCTTCGGACGGCACTGCTTATTTCCGGTTTGTTTGGCGTCGTGCTGTTCCTCATTATGTCTTTTCTCTTGTCCACCATGATCACACGTCCTATCACCCGACTGATGAGGGCCATGCGCAGTGCACGTCCGGGAGCGATGAAGCCCAATATTATGTTCAGCTCAACGATGGAGATTCACAGGCTCAATGAAGTATACAATCAGATGGTTTATCGGTTGAATGAGTTGACTCAGGAGATCTACGAGAAGGAAATCATGCAGTCAAGAACAGAACTGAAAGCTCTGCAGTCGCAGATCAATCCTCATTTTCTGTTTAACACGCTGGAGGCGTTCTATTGGTCACTTGATGACAAAGGAGACGAGGAAATGGCGCGTATGGTTGTGGCGATGTCCCGCCTATTTCGCTACATCATCTCCAGTCCCAATCAGGATGAATGGGTTACTATGGCCGATGAACTGGAGCACGCGGAGCGTTATCTTCGAATTATGGAGATGAGGCTGGGAGAAAGGCTGCAATGGGAGATTAGACTGAGTGATACGATGCGCACCGTGAGGATTCCCAAATTGCTCATACAGCCCTTAGTGGAGAATGCTATTCTTCACGGGATAGAGAGCAAAATTGAACCGGGAAAGGTAAGCATCCTTGTAGATGCTTCCGCACAGGAGGATCTGGTCCACATCGAGGTTCGGGATGATGGACCTGGCATGGATGATTCTCGGCTTCAATCTGTTGTTCGCGCATTGAATGGTGGACCTGCTGTTTCCGACAAGGGAACAGGCGTGGGGCTGATTAACGTGCATCGCAGGTTAAAGCTTTATTTTGGCAGTCAACTTGGCGAATTGTGCAGACTTACCATTACGAGCAAGGTCGGTGAAGGGACTGTCATTCGCTTTGAGATTCCAAAGAATACGGAGGGTGCATATGATTCATGGCAGAACGATTCTAATCGTTGATGATGAGCCGCGTACACGTGAAGGCATTCGCAAAACGCTGGAAGGTTGGTCAGCAGGTCGTAACGAAATTCGAACTGCGTCAAGTGGAGTTGAAGCAGCAGCATGGCTCCGTGAACAGACGGCAGACCTTTTAATTACAGATGTTCGCATGCCAGAATTCTCTGGTCTGTCCCTCGTTGAAGCCGTGCAGCAGTTTCCGAGCAAGCCAGTTGTTCTGATTATGTCAGGTCATGCAGACTTCCAATATGCCCAGCAGGCCATCAAGTTGGGTGTGGTAGATTATTTGCTTAAACCGATTGAGAAGGAACAGCTGATTCAGACGGTTGAGAAAGCTCTGCAACTTGGGGACCAGCAGCGGCGTATTCAAACGATGCAGAAGCTGGTTGACCCCAAACTGCTGGATGCCAAGGAACGGGGAGACCAGAGGCTTAATCCCCAGATCAGTGAAGCTGTTGCTTATGTGGAAGCTCATCTGAGCGAACATGTTACCTTGCGGGAAATCGCTGATATGCTGCACTTGAACTCAAGTTATTTTAGCGTTCTGTTCAAGGAGCAAATAGGAATGAATTTTAGCGAATATCTGACCCGTACACGTATCCAGCGGGCGAAGGAAATGCTCGTACAGACGGCCCTGCCCATCTCGGAGATTGCCGAACAGGTCGGCTACCAGACGGATAAATATTTTATCAAGGTATTTAAAAGCCTGGAAGGGCTCAGCCCAAGCAAATATCGTCATTCCATTGCATTACGTAAAGAGACTAAATAACCATAAAATAGTGGAGTTTTTCCAAATCATCCTAGTCTTATGGGGGAGATGTACCCATGCTACAATTTTATTAAAGCGGTTACATCAACCGAATAACCATTATAGGGGGTTAGGAATATGAGAAAAAAGCCAATAGCCATGTTACTGACATTGACACTTATCCTCGCCGTGTTTTTATCCGGATGCAGCAATTCAGGTTCTGACGGAGAGGGTGAAGCGAGCGGTAGTGGCTCTGACGGAAAAGTGACCCTCAAGTTTATGCATCTCTGGCCAGCAGGCAGCTCTGCACAGCAGAATAAGCTGGTCAATGAGATCATCAAACAGTACCAGACCGATCATCCCAACGTGACCATCAAACAGGAAGTACTGGAGAATGAGCAATATAAGAACAAACTGAAAATCCTGTCCGCTTCCAATGAACTCCCGGATGTAGGTGTAACCTGGGCTGCTGGTTTTCTGGAGCCTTACGTGAAGGGCAATCTGTTTGCTCCGCTGGACGACCTTCTGAGTGGTTCACTTGAAGGGAAATTCATTGCGGGAACAACTGAGGCGTATGCCGTAGATGGCAAAACCTATGCGCTACCGATTGAGCTGAACATATCTCCGATCTATTACAACAAAGACATTTTCGCTAAATATAATCTGCAACCCCCGGCCACATATGATGAATTCCTGAATGTTGTGAAAACGCTGACAGACAATGGTGTGGTTCCCATCGCTCTAGGCAACAAGGATCGCTGGACCGGATCTCTCTGGTATATGTATCTGGCCAATCGATTGGGCGGGGATGCATTGGAGAAGGCCATCAATGGCACAGGCAAGTTTGACGATCCTGCCCTGATCCAGGCGGCAGCCGAAGTACAGAAGCTGGTGGATATGAATGCCTTTAACAAAGGTTACAACGGCCTGTCCAATGATGAAGGCAAATCGGAATTTATGAATGAGAAAGCGGCCATGTACCTTATGGGCACCTGGGAACTGCCGAACTATACCACCAATCCAGATGTACCGCAGGAGTTCAAGGATAAAATCGGATTTTTCAAATTCCCGACAATGGATGGCGGCAAAAGTGATATTAACAGTTGGGTCGGCGGCCCGGGTGTAGGCTTGTTCGTCGCACAGAACTCCAAGGTGAAGGATGAAGCTCAGAAATTCGTTCAATATTTTGTGGAGAAATGGGGCGAAAGCTCTGTAACCGAAGCGGGTGTCATTCCGGCAACGAAAGTGGACACAGCAGAGGTACAACTGCCGCAGCTTTATACTGACCTGCTGAATGAATTGAATCAGGCCAGCAGCCTGACATTATTCGCCGACGTGCAGATGAAACCGACCGCAGCTCAAGTCCATCTGGACATGATCCAGGCACTGTTCGGAAAAGCGGTCACTCCTGAGGAATTTGTGAAGAATCATCAGGAAGCGATTGATAAAGGCAACTAACGTACAACGCTCATAGGGAGGATATTGTGATGGATAAAGTCATGTCCAACCGTTTAGTCGCTGCGTTGTACGTGCTTCCCGCACTGCTGCTGTTATTGGTACTGATCTATATCCCGATCGTGCTGACCGGATATTACGGATTGATGCAGTGGGACGGGATCGGCGCAATGACCTTTATCGGTTTTGAAAATTATGCAAGGTTGCTTCATGATGCAACGTTCTGGCAGAGTGCATATCATACCTTTCTGCTGGCCTTGTTCTCTGCACTGAGTCTGATCGGTTATCTTATGATTGCCCTTGTGCTGTCAGGCAAAATTAAGGGAGCGAACCTGTTTCGAAAGATATATCTGATTCCGATGTTACTGTCTTCCGTAGCTATTGCCCAGTTATGGTTGAAGATTTACCATCCCAGCAACGGTGTGCTGAACACCTTTCTGGAAGCAATCGGGATTGCCAATCCGCCAGCCTGGCTGGCGGAGCCATCCCTGGTACTGTATGCCCTATTCGTACCGATCTTGTGGCAGTATGCCGGATTCTATATTCTGATTTACTACGCTGCGCTCAAGAATATCCCGGAATCATTGGTTGAAGCAGCGCGGATTGATGGAGCAAGCCCTTGGCAGATTGCCTTTCGAATCAAGCTGCCCCTGATCACGGAAGTGATCAAAGTGACGATCGTGCTGGCTGTCGTTGGCTCGTTGAAGTACTTTGACCTCATTTATGTGATGACGGACGGTGGACCGAATGGCTCCAGTGAAGTGATGGCTTCCTATATGTATCATCAGGCTTTCCGTGGATTCGACTTTGGTTACGGGAGTGCCGTTGGTTTCTTCCTGCTCGTGATCTGTCTGGTCGTAACCTGGCTGCTACGGAAGGCTACGGCATCCAAGGACACCATTCAGTATTCTTGAGTGAAGTGAAATGAAAGGAGGTCCATCCCTGTGAAGACCGATACCGCGGTTCGGTTGCCAGCCTATCCGGAAACAGGCACGGGACCGACAGTGCTGAGAAGGCTCGGTTATGTCCTGCTCTACATTCTGTTGATTCTGGTGGCGCTGCTGCAGATTCTGCCCTTGATTTGGCTGCTGCTGTTCTCGCTAAAAAACAATCAGGAAGTATTCGATATGGCACCGTTCGCCCTTCCCGCGACTCCGCGTTGGGAGAACTATGTGAAGGTGTGGACGGAAGGCAATATCAGTTTGTATTTCTTCAATAGTGTCTGGATCACGGTGGTGTCCGTCGTGTTCACCGTGCTGTTCGCGAGTCTGGTCACCTTCGCGATAACCCGCATGCGCTGGAAAGGACGTTCTCTGGTGCTTGGATTATTTATGGTGGGTATGATGATCCCTGTGCATTCTACGTTGATTCCGTTGTTCAGCCTGTTTCTGAAGCTCCATCTTACGGATCATCCATTGTCGGTCATTTTGTCATACATCGCGTTCAATATGCCAATCACCATTATGATCCTGCTTGGCTTCTATTACGCCCTTCCGCGGGAAGTGGAGGAAGCGGCGGTAATGGACGGCTGCTCTGTCCATCGGATTTTCTTCCGTATCGTCCTGCCGATGACAGCTTCGGTAATCGCCACGACAGCGATTATCAACATGATATATGACTGGAATGAATTCATCTTCGTGAATACGTTTATCAGCACAGATGCGTACAAGACGCTGACCGTTGGGGTGCAGAATTTTATTGGACAGTACACAACGGATTGGGGAGCGATCGGTGCGACACTGATGATTAGTATTCTGCCGATCCTGATCGCTTTCCTTGTTTTGAGCAATCGAATTGTGGAAGGCATCGCTGCCGGATCGGTAAAAGGTTAAACCCATGTTTTCCATGTGATTAAATGCTAACTTAAACCTTGGACCCTTACACATCCCGATCCAAAAGGGATGTGTGAGGGTTTTTGCTCATCGCCCCGAACTTCGTTTATCTCCTGAGAACGTTTATTTAGAACGACTATATCAATGTAGTTATTCTCTATAAAGCAAACTAAATGAAAGAACTGAAAATACCTATTATTGGAATTTCAAAAAACTTTCATTTTTTTTCGCAAAACTACTGCATTTTCAAACTACCTGTGCTAACATACCCTAAGAATTAAAGCCCACACGGGAAAGGTGAGAAAATGACAGCAATATCCTCAACCAAAGAGTCCCTGCGTTCGGATGCCAAGGATCTAAATCTGATTCGGCTAACATGGCCTATTTTCCTGGAACTCTTCTTGTTTATGTTGATGGGGAGCGTGGATACATTCATGCTCAGTTCGGTGTCCGATAATGCAGTATCCGGAGTCGGAGCAGCCAACCAGATTATTTCCATAGCGATTCTTGTACTGGAAGTCATTGGGCATGGCGCTGCTATCGTTGTGGCACAATATATTGGTTCTAAGAAGTTGAATGAGGCGGCACAGGTCACAGGTAATGCGATTACACTTAATCTGATTGTCGGTCTAATCCTGAGCGGAAGCTTTCTTCTGTTCGGAGGACATCTGCTTACACTGCTTCATATTCAAGGTGAAATATACGATTTTGCCCGTTCTTATATAAGTATTGTCGGAGGAGGGATCTTCCTTCAGGCGCTGATTAACGCGCTGGCTGCGACAATTCGTACTCACGGTTACACCAAAGAGACGATGTATGTTTCTGTTCTGATGAACGTAATTCACGTCGTTGGTAACTACGCCCTTATTTTTGGCCATTTCGGCTTGCCAAAGCTTGGTGTAGAAGGGGCAGCGATCTCAACGGTCGGAAGCCGTCTGATCTGCTTGATTATTTTCTTCTGGTTGCTCTATCGGGTTATGGATGTAAGAGTGGAGCTTAGCTATTACATCAACCTTTCGAAGAAGTTTATCAGCAAAATCTTGCGAATTGGTATTCCCTCTGCGCTGGAATCCGTTGTATATCAGTCCTGCCAGCTCGTCTTCACACTGTACGTGACCTATCTGGGTGCTGAAGCGATGGCAACCCGGCAATATGCGGGTAACATATCAAGCTACATCTATCTTTTCAGCATGGCTATCGGAATGGGGACTTCCATTATTGTTGGCCGACTGGTCGGCGCAAGGCGCAAGAACGATGCATACAAACGTGTATTCGACAGTGTGAAATGGGCTTTGCTCGCCACGATTGTGATCGATGTAATTATTATTCTCTTCCGTGTTCCACTGATGAGTGTCTTCACAGATAATCCGGAAATTATAAAACTTGGTGCACAGGTCATCCTGCTCAGTCTTCTGCTGGAGACCGGGCGAACCTGCAATATTGTGATTATTGGTTCCCTCCGTGCCGCAGGGGATGCGAAGTTTCCGGTATATATGGGACTGATCTCCATGGTCTGCATGAGTTTACCGCTGGGCTACCTGCTGGTGTTCAAGCTTCACATGGGGCTCGCCGGTGTCTGGCTTGCGATTGCCGCAGACGAGTGGACACGCGCTGTTATTATGTATTTCCGCTGGAAGAGCCGGGCTTGGGAGAAACATGACCTGTTGGATCATGAAGAGGAAGTTGGGGCTCAACCGGTACCGGCAGTATGATGATGTTATGAAAAGTAATTTCGATATGAGCGGGGTATAGAAATAAAAAGGCGCCGCACTTGGAGCCGTTAGTCTTATTAAAGAAGAGCCAATCATGGGATGGAACATTCCTCCTGATGATGGGCTCTTTTGTTGTTATTATGGCCAATCCAATCACGGATTGGCTCTTTTTGTTGCCTTTGGGGTATAAAAAAAGTGAAGCGAAGTCCAAGCTGAGAGAATACAGTCTTATCTGGCTTTCCTCACAAATCATAAAGTCCTCCATAGCTAATCAGGCGATACCTTGTTAACATAGATCCAAAGAATACGATAACTCATGACACATATAGAGGATGATTTTGATGAATAAAAAAGTGCTGGTCGTGGATGACGAGTCAAGCATCGTCAGTGCGATTGCTTACGCGCTGCGGCGCGAAGGATATGAAGTAGAGACAGCAAATGACGGCGAAGAAGCGCTGGTCAAGGTAGCCTCATTTCATCCCCAGGTCATGATTCTGGACGTGATGATGCCCAAGCTGGACGGATATGGCGTATGCCGCAGGCTGGAGGACCGGGAGGATATCGGCATTATTTTGCTCACCGTCAAAAATGATATCGTGGATAAGATCGTCGGCCTGGAAATGGGCGCGGATGATTATATGACCAAACCGTTTGAGATCCGCGAGCTGCTCGCCCGGGTAAAGGCGCTAATGCGTCGCGTGGAGAAAAGCAGCTCGCCATCTGATGATCCCAAGAATCAGGCTATCGTCAATGGAACACTACGCATCCATATCGCTCACCGCACTGTGACGGTGAATGAGGAGAAGCTGGATTTAACGCCAAAAGAGTTCGATTTGCTGACCATTCTAATGTCCAATCCTGAGCGTGTATACACGCGGGATGATCTGCTGGACCGGGTGTGGGGCATGGAATATGCCGGGGGTACACGCACGGTGGATATTCATATTCAGCGGCTGCGCAAAAAAATCGGTGATACCGATCAGCAAAAATTGCAAACGGTATATGGCATTGGCTATAAGGCATCAGCCCCTGAACCGGGCGGCTTGGTATGAGAGTCAGCATCAAGCTGAAGTTCAGCGTTTTTCTGGCCGCATTGCTAATCCTGACCGTTGTTGTGCTCAGCTCTCTGGTATTGCGAGGTATTGAGCGCAACCAGCAGACGCAGATCGAGACTATCCTGTCCCAGCAGACCCGTCTGGTGAATCTGAATGTGCGGCAGTCTTACTATACCGAGTCCGTTCGTCTGGAGCAGGAGGTTTTCTTGCAGCAAAATGGCCGCAGGCTGGCTCAGGAGCTTGCAAGCTCCACTGGTCTGCCCATTGCACTTTATGATATGAAGGGACAACAGGTAGGTTCATCGATCATGTCGGAGGAAAGTCCAGATATCACAGCGACACTGAACTATGCGCTGCAAAATAAAATTGCTTACCACGAACAGGGGGATACCCTGCTATATATGGCACCACTGGACGGACCGGATGGACAGATGGGGGTTGTACGCATGCAGTATCCGGTTCAGAGCTATCATGAGTTCTATGCCCGTATCCTTCAATTGTTTATGTGGGCGGGGATTGCGGTTGTTGGACTAAGCTTCATTCTGGGCTATCTTTTCTACAATCGTTTTGCCGTTGCCATAACTCGCTTGAAGAAGTCTGCCGATTCCATTCGTGAAGGGCATTATATTACCGAATCACCGGTGAGACGCAAGGATGAATTGGGCGAGCTGGGACAAGGCATTTATTACATGAGCACATCGATTCAGCAAAATATTGAAGCCATGCATGCGGAACAGCAGAAGCTCCAGCTTGCCATCGAGAAGCTCCAAGCCTTGGAGCAGCAGCAGAAACAATATATTGGCAACATCAGCCATGAGTTCAAGACGCCACTTACGTCGATTAAGGCGTATGTAGAGCTGCTGGACATGTATAAGGATGATCCACAATTGCTGGATGATGCCACAGGCAATATTGGCAAGGAGACCGAGCGGCTGTACGAGATGGTTGAGAAGGTATTACATTTGTCTGCCCTGGAGAAATATGATTTTGAGAATCAGGCAGAAGACGTGGAGGTGCGAGCTTTGCTGGAGGATGCCTGTGGCCGGATGCGGGGCAAAGCCGAGAAGTTTACGCTGAACATGGAGCTGGCGTTACTGCCTGCGGTGATCCGCAGCGATCGGGAGAGCCTGATGCATATTTTCATCAATCTGTTGGATAATGCGATCAAATATAATGTGCCGGGAGGCGTCATCCGGGTAAGTAATGAATTGCGAATGCAGGAGCGACAAGCGGTGATTCGCATCTTCAACTCGGGTACGCCCATTCCGGACGAGGCGCGCGAGAAAATCTTTGAACCCTTTTACACCGTCAACAAAGACAGGGCCAGAAAAACCGGGGGAACCGGGCTGGGACTATCACTCGTCAAGCAATTTGTAGAGAAGCAGGGCGGCACAATCTCTTTGTTGCCGGGCGATCCGAAACATGGGGAAGGAACGACGTTCCAGCTTGTTTTCCCTTTGGCGCATTCAAGTTTACAAGTTGGAAACAAGTCTGAATAACTTTGGAAGTATGCGATGTGTATGCTTGGTCTATAGAAAGCACTCAGGAGGGACCATGATGAATTGGAAACAGGCGGCTATGGGCACGCTCGGGGCAATCGTCCTATTATCGGCAACAGCATGCGGGGGAACAACGAAACCAGGGGATACACAAAACGGGAAATCCGGCACGGATATTACGGTGAAGGACAATACAAATACATCGGTATACCAGAGCTTTAAGCTGGAGAAAATCGATAAACTATCCAATATGCGCGGGGTAGCGTGGCTAAGCAATGACTGGATTTTGTCGGATAAAGAAAACGAGTCCATGAAGCCTGTCACGGTTGAGGGTGAGAAACGTTACCCGCATAACTTATACATGTATGATCTTACGAAGGGCACAGATACACCTGTGAAGGAAAGTGAAGTAAGTCTAGGCTCACCACTTGTTTCCCCGGATAGTCAGTATATTTTCTACAGAGAACCAGAGGAGTCGACCGGCAAAGGCTTCATTCTGAACCTGCACAATGGGGAAGTGATACCAGCTGGTCAGGACGACGGATTTGTCTTCGAAGGGGCATGGCTGGATAAGGAGCATGTCGTTTTTCCAAACATGAATGGGGATATCGTATCTGCAAGTGTGGATGGAACGACTAAAGCGCTGGTCAAGACGGGAAACTACAATGTAAGCAGTGTCAGTGTTTCGGGGAATGTGATTTACTACATCACAGGCACGGACGGACAGCTGAATAGCTACGATACGAAGACCGCTGAAGTGAAGCAGGTGTTAAAAAGTGTAGAGAGGGTTATTCCGTCCAACGATGGATCAAGACTGGCGATTGTGAAAAAAACAGCCGATACCAAACGGGCGCTGGTGCTGACCGATCTGGAAGGGAATGAAAAAGCCACGCTTGCCAGAGGCACGCAGATCTTCGGCACGAGCTGGTCCGGTGACGATTCTAAAATCGCCTATACAATCAATTCGGAAAGTGATGATGAAAAAGGGCTGTTCGTCTCCAATACGGAATCCGCGGAGCAGTTTCAAATCTCGGCCGAAATGGATAACGCATCTGATCCGCTGAGCTGGAGTCCGGAAGGCAATCGAATTTTGCTGTCACAGGCCGTACAGGAAAATGAATCGTACCACTTTGTCACCTCGGTCATTACGATTTCGCAGTAAATCGTCATCGATGAAGTATAAGAAGAGAAAGAAGAAGTACATCAGCATGGCGGGCCCGACTCATATCGAGTTGGGCTTTTTCTGTACCTTTAACGCAGGTTTTCTGGGTTATACTGAAGAGACGAGAAGTGAAGGGGGAACATGATCATGGATGAAAAGGACTGCCGTCTGCTGCTGAGCGTTTCCGAAGAAAGCAGTCTGACCAAGGCTGCGGAGCGCATGTTTATGACCCAGCCGGCTTTGACATACCGTTTGCAGCAGTTGGAGAAGGAATTTGGCGTGCCACTTATCGATAAAACGTTAAAAGGCGCCAGGTTCACTCCCGAAGGAGAGCATCTCGCGATCTATGCCCGTAAAATGCTCAATGAACTTAACCAGGTCAAGGAACAGCTGTCGAACATTCGGAATGAAGTCAAAGGAACGCTGCGCCTCGGGATTGCCAATCATTATTCGTTGTACAAGCTTCCTCCCTTGTTAAAGCAGTTCAAGGAGCTGTACCCTGAGGTACAGTTTGCTGTGACCTGCGCTCTGAGTGTGGAGGTTATGGAACTGTTGATGCGGGATGAAATTCAGGTAGGTGTCATCCGGGGGGAGCATTCATGGTATGAGGGGAAACATCTGCTGCATGATGAACCGGTCTGTATTGTATCACGTGAACCCATCAATCTGGATGAACTTCCCGAGCTTCCGCAAATTGCATTTCAGGAGCCCTTGTCCAAAACCGGTGGTTCTCCTGTGAGTCCATTCCGGGAAGGAGTAGCGGCATGGTGGTATGAACGCTATGAATGTTCCCCAACCGTAGCGATGCGTGTGGACAGTTATGAGACATGCAAGGAAATGGTGCGTTATGGGCTTGGTTATGCCATTATTCCGGGTATTTTCGTATCTGCTACGGATGGTCTCCATCAACAGGAATTGATCCGAAAGAATGGACAGGGAGTGCGGCGAAATACGTGGTTGGTGTATAAGGAAAGTGTGCTGCAACAGGCAACGGTAGGTCGCTTTGTTGACTTGATGAAAACGGCTGGAACACAGCATGTTGTGGATGGAAGTTAGATACAGACAGAGCGGAATAAACGTCTTGCTTTATGCATAATTATCCGATATCTCCTTATCGAAAAAGGGATTTTATCGCTATTGGACAGTATCGTTTTCAAAGAGAGTATTCGTTCGAAGAATGTACATAAGATCAAAATATATACCGATGCTGTCTTGGTCAATATGTAAATAAACCAATATTATACTGACATATAATGATATCCATATGTTATTATCTAGGCGAGTCCATAAAATTTTTTATGGGCTATTCCTTAATTTTTTTGAATTTACTTATGGCTTGGTCACACATACAATATATCCAATCTGATTGTATATTTATTCGATTGAATTGAATATAGAAATGCTGTATTTGAAGAAAGGCGGCAAAACAATATGTATTCTGACCCGGCTCATATGAAGCAAAAAATCAAAGAAACCGTAGATCGGCTTGACCCCGACTTGCGGGTATTATCCCTGCGCATTCACGCTAACCCTGAACTTAGTTTTCAGGAAGTCCAAGCACAACAATGGTTAACCGAACCGCTGGAAGCAGCCGGATTTCAGGTGGAAAAAGGCATTTCTAGCCTCGACACCTCGTTCCGTGCTGTATGGGAAGGCCAGTCAGGCGGACCCACGATTGCACTGCTCGCTGAATATGATGCGCTGCCCCGCATCGGACATGCCTGCGGACACAATCTGATCGGAACCTCTGCTGTAGGCGCAGCGCTGGCGCTCAAGGAAGCTTGCCCTGATCTTCCGGGACGGATTATCGTTCTTGGCACACCGGCTGAAGAAGAGGGCGGCGGCAAAATCATTATGGTGAACGATGGCGTATTCAATGAGATGGATGCCGTCATGATGTGTCACCCGCAGCAAAAAACGATGGTACTGAGAGGTGCGCTGGCTTGTGTGGACGCAACCTTTACGTTCCACGGCAAACAGGCACATGCTGCCTCTTCCCCTGAGAAAGGTATCAGTGCACTGGATGCTCTGGTCAACGCGTACGCGGGAATAAATTCACTGCGTCCTTATTTGAAGGATGACGTTCGGGTTAACGGGATTATTACCAAGGGTGGAGATGCGCCCAACGTGGTGCCGGAGCTGGCTGAAGCCGTATATATCATTCGGGCGAAGACCGTCGAAGAGCTGAAAATCGTCATGGACAAAGTATATCGCGTCGTGCGCCATGCTGCGGAAGGTGTTGGGGCTACGGTAGATATTACAGAAGGCCTGATCTATGCCGAGCGGAATAACAACAAAACTCTGGCGGGTCTGTTCCAGCAGAACCTGGAGGATATGGGCATTGAAGTGCATGATCCACCTCAAACAGGCGGTGTGGGTTCCTCGGATATCGGTAACGTAAGCCAAATTACAGCCGCAATCCATCCGTATATTCGGTTAGGAGATGCGACAACGCACACACCTGAATTTGCCCGGCTTGCCGGAGCAGAGGAAGGCATGATTGAGCTAAACCGTGCGGCAAAGGCACTTGCACTGACGGCGTTCGATTTGTACGCAGACAAGGCAGCATTGCAGCAGGTGCGTGATGAATTTGAAGCATGGAAACAACAGAAGGACGAGGGATGATGAATTGGAAAACATAACAAAACAACCACAACAACGGCGTAAATGGTTCAAAATGCCTCATACCTTCGTCATCTTGTTCATTTTGGTGTTGGTAGCTACTGTACTGACCTATATTATTCCTGCAGGGGAATTTGATCGGGTCAAGGATGAAGCAACAGGCAAATCCTTGCTCGTTCCGGGTTCATACCACCATGTAGAGGCCAACCCAACGGGATTGTGGGATATCCCCAAGTCCATCGTTCGCGGACTGGTTGACTCCGCTGATGTTGTATTCTTTATTTTCATCATCGGTGGGGCATTTCAGATCATTACGAGCACGGGAACGATTGAAGCTCTTACAGGCAGGGTAGCCCGTTCGTTCGCTAATAAAGGATTATGGGTCATCCCGGTATTCATCACCTTGTTCTCCGTTGGTGGATTTACGATGGGTATGTCCACGGAGGTCATGGTCTTTGTACCGATCGGAATCGCCATCGCGCGTGCGCTGGGGTATGACGCTCTAACAGGTACGGCGATGATCTCGCTGGGGGCCTCGTGTGGTTTTACCGCGGGACTGCTCAATCCGTTCAATGTGGGACTGGCTCAGGCCATTGCAGAAGTACCGATCTTCTCAGGCATGTGGCTGCGCGCGATCATCTTGGTGTGTCTCATCTCCGTGACAAGTATCTATATTATGCGGTACGCGTCCAGAGTGAAGTCTGATCCAACCCGCGGTTTGGTGCATGAGCTGGAGCAGGAGCAGGCAGCAGATACACCTGCGGTGGATCTGAACAAACTGCCAACGATTCGCATCACACATGTTCTGACTATCATTACGATTGTAGCTGGTTTTGCCCTGTTAATCTGGGGTGTATCCAAAGAAGGCTGGTGGATGGAGGAACTGGCGGCTCTCTTCCTGAGCATGGGTGTGATCTCTGGTCTCGTATCCGGGTTCGGTCCTAGTCGCATTGCAAGTGAATTTGTTAAAGGCGCAAGTGGTATTGCCTATGGTGCCTTTATCATCGGTCTGGCAAGGGGAATTATGGTTGTCCTCGATCAGGGTAACGTAATTGACTCCGTAGTATACGGAATGTCCACGATGGTTGGTGAACTGCCATCCTCTGTGCAGGTATTGGGTATGTACTTCTTCCAAAATATCATGAACGTGTTCATCACGTCGGGTACAGGTATGGCTGTGACTACGATGCCGATTATGGTTCCATTATCGGATCTGCTGGGGGTTACCCGTCAGACTGCCGTACTGGCGTTCCAGTTCGGAGACGGGTTCACCAACATGATTCTGCCAACGTCTTCTGCCTTGATGGGCAGTCTCGCTGTATCCGGAATTCCGTATCAGAAATGGGTTAGATTCTTCTGGCCGCTGATGGTCATGTGGATCGCTATGGGTATTGTATTTATGCTTATTGCAAATGCCATTCAGTATTCTTAAAAAAGCTAATAGCCTGTGTTCTGTGGTAGCCCTTCTCAAACGGTTTTGAGAGGGTACTTCCAGAACGCAGGCTTTTATTTATGGCTTGTTATTTTGGTATGCTCAGCAATAAGTTCACCGCTTCCGCACGTGTAGTATTGTCTTTAGGAGCAAAAGTGTTAAGCCCTTTGCCGTTCAGTAGCCCGGACTTTTGCAAGCCAGCCACAGCAGCTTTGGCCCACAACGGAATCTGTTCATCATCTGCAAAGGTTGAGTGGGCGCTGGATTCTACCTTCAATTGCAAGGCTCTGGAGATTATAACAGCCATCTCTGCACGAGTTACAGCTTCATTTGGGCGAAAAGCCCCTTTTGAATCTCCTTGAATAAATCCTGCTTGTAAAGCACGCGCTACAGCAGACTGTGCCCAAGATCCTATGTTTGAACGATCGGTAAAAGATAATGTCGCTTCCGTGTGCTCTGTTTGAAGTGCATTCATCAGCATCATCGTGAATTCTGCACGCGTAATGGAAGCATCCGGTTTGAATGATCCATCGACATACCCTTTGACGATGCCTATACGAATAGCCTGTTGGATTACATCTTTGGCCCAGTGACCTTCGACATCCTTAAATGATATTTCTACCGGCTCTTTAGTTTGTTCAACTACCAAAACGGCAAATTTTGTGAAATGGTCTACGTCCACCTGAATGTGCTTGCCATTCACGGATGATTTACCAGCGGCTAGCCAAACCTTATCTTGTTCATTAAAGTAAAATAGTTCAGCTCGCTGATTGCTCTGCAACCTGGATGAGTCAAATGTCAGCGTTAATGTTACAGGCACACTGAAGTTTTGGGGAACATTCTTGAGCAGCTCATAGATTGGGCTGAGTGGAATCTGATTGGCCAGCAAGGCAGAAGAATCTGCAATCTGATCAATAGTGATCTTCAATTCCTGGTTCATCGCCCCGGCAGGGATATTCACAGCAATGGCATCGCCCAAGCTCACTTGGCCTGCCTGACCCGCAGCAAGCGTTAAGCGTCCATTGTTGGACGAAGTTGACGTATCAGATGGTACAGAATTACCGCTCTGCCCGTTGTTATTCGGAATATCGGTACCACTGCTGCTGTTCCCCCCATTACCACCTGAAGGCGGCGAGGAAATAATATTCCACTTGGCAAATAGGGTCAGATCAGCTGTAATCTCCGTTTGGTCAAAGTTGTATGGAGCCTTCAGCTCGGAATCAGTATACCAGCCTGCAAACGTATAGCCGGAACGACTTGGCGAAGCAGGTGCTGATAGTTTTTTTCCATATTCAACAGCTGTATCGGATACAACCGAACCACCAAGTGCATTGAAAGTTACCGTATATGTGTTTGTTGCCCACTTTGCATACAATGTGGTGTCCTGGACAATTAATGTAGTATTCAGGTCAAATGGCGTATGCAGTTCAGCTTCATGATACCAGCCGGCGAAAGTGTGTCCGGCTTTGGTTGGAACGTCAGGAGCTGTCACTGACTCTCCATAATCGACCGACTGATCTGAGACCACTGTTCCACCATTAGATTCGAAGCTAACGGTATAAGCATTGACCGCCCATTTTGCATAAAGGGAGAGGTTATTGGTTACGGTTGTATTGTCAAAATCGAAAGACTGGCTCAATCCTGAATCGGTGAACCAACCAGCAAAGGTGTGTCCAGCTTTGCTTGGGTCTGCTGGAACAATAACCTTGTCATCGTATGAGACCGTTTGATCTATTACTTCAGATCCGCCGTTACTATTAAAGCTGATCGTTCGCGGTGCATAAAAGCTGAAAAGTAGGGTTGTGATATTGCCAGCACTATCGGTAACAACCAGTGCATATTTTCCTTCAATTTGAACCGTTGTTCCACTGGTGAAGGGAGAGCCGTTCAGAGTGGCTGTTCCTTCATTAAAGATAATCGTTGGGCCATTGTTATATTTTGCATTATTTGTGATGCCAAGCACTACGGGAGCTATGGTATCAATAATAAAATGTACGGTTGTACTGCCAATATTGTTGGTTACCACCAATGTATAACTTCCATCCGCCGTAACTGCAGTGCCGCTTATGAATGCAGAACCATTGAGAGTTGCTGTTCCACTATCAAAAGTCGGGATGACCACTTGATTATAATATCCACCATTAGCTACGCCGCTAATGATTGGTTTTGAATTTTGCTCAACGGTGATGGTAACTAATGCCGAGTCACTCGTCCCGTTTTGATTGGAGGAAACGTAATAATAGAAGCTGTCTGTTCCTGTAAAGTTGGGATTCGGAGTGTACGTAAACGAGCCGTTAGCATTCAATACGATTGTTCCGTTCATCGGTGCGGTCTTTAAATATGCAGTAGTAGCATAGCTATCATTGGCCAACAAACCTGGTGCAGATATGGTCAGGGCGGTATTTTGCAAAGTTGTATAATTGTCCGCCACAGCCACTGGGAATGGACTGTTACTCAAATTGGGGAATATTCCCGCAGTTGCAACGTAATAGACCAGAGTGGATTGGCTACTGTTCAGATCAGGTACTTTAAATTCAGTTATACCATCACCACCAAATTGGGTACCCAATAGGCTATATAAGGCCTGGTTTTGGTTAATAGGCAAAGCCAATCCATTGGCCAATGTCCAGTTGTTAGTCGGGAGAGCAACCAGCATGGGGATGATCTCGCCAGTATACTCGAGACCGGAACCATTCTTAGCAAGTCTGGTTGGATCAGTGGATATGGCATAGTGGATGTAATCATCCATTTTGGGTATACTCGGTAATTTGAACGTTGTGCTGTCGGCCTCACCATAGGTTATACCTATCATTTGATATAAATCGCTGTAAGTGGATTTGGAGACATCTTGGCCATTTGCTTCTAACCAACCAGGAGGAGTGAAAGTATATGGAAATAGACGAACTTCTCCAAGTACAGAATTCCCGGTTCCTGTTACACTTTCTCCGCGAGGTGGAAAAATTCCCGTTATAGCTATGTAATAATTCATCCCTTCTGGTGCAGCTCCCGAGAGATTAGGTAAGGCATATGTTGTTTTTCCATCCCCACCAAAGTTAATGCCCAGCAATGAGAAAAGGGCTGTATTCTGGGTTATAGAGAACGTCTGGCCTCTAGCGATTACCCATCCTGAGGGGGCTGCGCTGTAAGGGAATAATCTTATCTCACCAAGATAAGGCTCTGATCCCGCGGCATGAGCTTTCTGCACCATGTTGAAATTAGTCCATAGACCGCTTAATTCAATCAGGAACACCAACCATATGATGCTTACTTTCTTCAATAATGTTAAACTCAAGATCTCATCCCCATTTTCATAATAAATATTTTACGTTATGCTTTCATCCCATCCTATGTACTTTCCTGTTACACAGTGATGAGCCATATAATGATGAGCATAGTTTACTGGATACAAAGGCAAAATTGAATATAATTTTCGTTCGAATTTAAAATAAATAAAGATATCTTCCAGTATCACATCATTTATGGTTGGAATGTTCCATAACTTTCATCCCTTTCTATACATTTATATTGACTAAGCTATTCCGCTTCCGATAAACTAGAATGCAGGAATAAAAGTCGAATGTTCAAAGCAGCAGTTCGAGACATTGTTTCGGACGGCTGTTTATTTTCTTTTTAATGAGCAAGGTTGCAACGTTGTAGTCTTGTCGGATGATCCGGCCAATAACAACATGGAATAGGAACAGGTGATACACATGTGTAACAGCGCGTACCGCGTGCTTTTATATTATAAGTTCGTGAAGATTGAAGACCCTGAAACGTTTACGCAAGAGCATCTGCAATACTGTAAGGACCTGGGTGTAAAAGGACGTATTCTGATTGCCTCAGAAGGCATCAACGGTACTGTATCCGGTACACCAGAGCAAACCGAGCAGTACATGAAGGATATGCATGCCAACCCGCTGTTCAGCGATATGGTATTCAAGATTGATGATGTCGAAGAGCATGCGTTCAAAAAAATATTTGTTCGTCACAAAGCCGAGCTGGTTACGTTCCGCGTGGACGAAGAATTGGACCCGAACGTTATTAGCGGTAAACGTTTGTCACCGAAAGAATTTTACGAGCATCTTCAACAGGAAGATGTCATTGTAATTGACGGCCGTAATGACTACGAGTACGAAATTGGTCATTTCCGAGGTGCGATTCGTCCGGATGTGGAGTCGTTCCGCGAGTTCCCGGAATGGATTCGGGAGAACCTGGGTGACATGAAGGACAAAAAGATCATTACCTACTGTACTGGTGGCATCCGTTGCGAGAAGCTGACCGGGTTCATGATTAACGAAGGTTTCCAGGACGTTGCACAACTTGATGGTGGAATTGTAACCTATGGCAAGGATGATGAGGTACAAGGCCGTTTGTTTGATGGCAAATGTTATGTGTTTGATGAGCGTATTTCCGTGCCGATTAACCGGACGGATGAAGATATCGTAATTGCCAGCTGTTATCACTGCGGAACGACACATGACCGTTATATTAACTGTCCAACCTGCAACCTGCAGCATGTAAGCTGTGAGGATTGCGAAGAGACGCATAACCGCTTTTGCTCGGATGCCTGCCGGGAGGCAGCACCGGTAACCGCATAAGCAGGGAGAGCAGGTGCTGATCGTGAAGCGCGAAGAGGAACGAACGACGCGTGAACGGATTTTGTTCATGCTGAAGCAGCAAGGCACAATGACCGCAAGGGAAATGACAGCTGAGCTTGGTCTGACCGGCATGGCGATTCGCCGTCACCTCACGGCACTGGAGCAGGATGGATGGATTGAAGTTCGAGAAGCCAGAGCGACAGCTGGACGTCCATCCGCCGTGTACCATCTGACGGTTCGCGGGGATAGCTTTTTCCCAAAATCATATTCATCACTGACACTGGAACTGCTGGAGGAACTGTCGGATTCAGCGGGCAGCGGTGTCGTGGATGCATTGTTCGAGAGTCGCCGGGACAAGCTGCTTCGCAGCGGACAGCCACAGATGGAAGGTCAGGATCTGGCCGGACGTGTCGAGGAACTCGCGCGCATTCAGAATGCAAACGGATATATGGCCGATACCTCCAAAGAAGAAGATGGCACCTATGTGCTTACCGAGCTGAACTGCCCCATAGTTCAGGTAGCGAGTGTCTATAAACAGGCTTGCCGCTGTGAACTGGAACTGTTCCGTTCATTGCTAAAGGCCGATGTGGAGCGCACTGAATGTTATGCAGACGGCGGCAAAAAATGCACATACCAGATCCGCGAAGCGGCTGGGAATTAGCTTGTATGGAGATTGTTTCGATCACTCGGAACAGTCTCTTTTTTTTTGTTGAATAATGACGTAAAAACGTTATATCAAGTAATAGATGCGTGTTATAATTAAATTAACATCCGGTGCATTCTACATCCTTATATTTGTTTGGTAATTCAACAGATATATACTGTTAATTTTGCGCATAGGAGTGAACAATGATGAATGAACTGGAACCTGCTTTGAAGAAGGCCATGAGTGTGTTGGAGTTTCTGAGTCAGGACGAGCAGGCACGGCAACAATACGAGGCACGTCAGAAATTTTTGCGAGATGAAGCATCCATGATAGAGGGTGCACGAGAAGAAGGTCTCAAGAAAGGCCTAGAGGAAGGCATCAAAGAAGGAGAATCAGAGAGCAAACGTAAAATCGCAATCAATATGCTCGCTTTGGGGCTTGATCAAGATACCATTATCAAAGCTACCCGGCTAACATTATCTGAACTAGAAGAATTGAAAAAAGAAAAAGAATGATATGTATTTTCTCTTCACCCAGTTGTATATCCTTTCTTAGCCAGAGGCCTCACTGCCAAATTGCAGTGGCCTTTTTTTGTTTTATGTAATGTTTTCTCTCACGTATCTGCAATGAATGCAAATTGGGAGCGGTTCAACCATTGACGGGAAACAGGTCGCACCTTAATATTAGGGAAACAATAAAATACCAACACGAGTCATGGACTTCAGTCGCATGAGAAAAGTCTATATTTGTCTGCTTTTATCGATCAAAGCAACAATGCGTTGAAGCGTTCGTTTTGTCCCGCCCTATCGTGTCACTTGGATAACGATGAGGGCATCAACATTTTAGAAGATGGAGAGGGGTTCTCACACATGAAAAAGAAATTATTAATGTCTCTGATGATGGTTACATCTATGATCGTAGCGGCTGGTTGCGGAAATAACAGCGGCGGTAGCACAACGACCGAGGGATCAGGTAGCACAACAGGTGAAGGTACGGCAGAAAAATCGTATCGCATCGCGATCTCACAAATCGTCGAGCATCCATCGCTGGATGCCACACGTGAAGGATTTATTGCAGCGCTGAAGGATGCTGGTCTTGAAGAGAACAAGAATCTGACGATTGACTACAATAACGCGCAAGGGGATTCAACGAACAATCTGTCCATTGCCCAGAAGATTGCCGGGGATTCCAAAAATGATCTGGTCCTAGGGATTGCAACACCATCCGCACTGGCCCTGGCTCAACAAGTAAAGGACAAGCCATTGCTTTTCGCGGCAGTGACAGATCCACTGGGTGCCAAACTGGTGAGTGACATGGACAAGCCAGGCGGTAACGTAACAGGTGCATCGGATACGAACCCGGAGGCGATCGTGCAATTGGCTGATTTTATCGCCAAAAATTTGCCGGATGTGAAGACGGTAGGTCTGGTTATTAACGAGGGCGAACCAAATGCTGTTGTGATGGCGAACAATGCAGAAAAAGCGCTGGCAACACATAATATCAAGCTAATCAAAGCACCAGTTACGAATACATCCGAAGTAAAACAGGCGACCGATTCCCTGGTTGGCAAAGTGGATGCCTTCTATATCACGTTGGATAACTCGGTGGTTAGCGCAGTGGATACAATTATCCAGACAGCGAATAAAAATAAAATTCCGTTCTTCTCCAGTGACCGGGATACCGTGGAAAAAGGGGCTTTCGCAACCGTTGGCTTCAAATACTTTGATCATGGATACCAAGTTGGTGAAATGGCTGCGGACATTTTGAAAAATGGGTCGAAACCGGGCGACTTAAAAGTCACCGTGCCGGACAAGCTGGACCTGATTCTGAACCTGAAAGCGGCTGAAGCTCAAGGTATCACTGTAACCGATGAGATGAAAGCAGAAGTGAAGGACCAAGATAACAACATTATTCAATAATGTGACCGGGGATCCTCCGGTAGTACGGATGCGAGGCGGACGTGCAGGCGGGTTCGCCTCATTCTTTTTGATAGACAGGGAGGAAGCAATGTGAATTTGACTTGGGGTTCAATTGAAGGGGCAATCGAGCTTGGATTGTTGTATGCACTGATGGCATTGGGTGTATATATTACATTCCGCATACTGGACTTCCCCGATCTCACCGTAGACGGAAGTTTTACAACAGGAGGCGCAATCGCGGCGGTCATGATATCCAACGACTTCTCTCCTTGGCTCGCTTGCTTGGCAGCAATGGCTGGAGGAATGGTGGCTGGCGCCTGTACAGGTCTGCTGCACACCAAAGGAAAAATTAACGGGCTGTTATCCGGTATTCTGATGATGATTGCCTTGTATTCGATTAATATGCGTATTCTAGGCGCACCGAACAAATCCATTATGGGCATGGACAACCCGTTCTCGGGTGAACATGTCATGATCATTATTATCGTAGTTGTGCTGGTATTCAAAATCATGCTGGATCTGTTTATGAAAACAGATATTGGACTGGCACTGCGAGCCACAGGTGACAACAAACGCATGATTCGCAGCCTTGGCGCGAATACGGATGTGACCACTATTGTTGGTGTCAGTTTGTCCAACGGACTTGTTGCGCTGTCTGGAGCCTTTATTGCACAGCAATCCGGTTTTGCAGACATTACGATGGGCATCGGGATGATCGTCATCGGACTGGCCTCCGTTATTATCGGGGAAGCGATTCTTGGTGCAAGAACTGTTTTCTGGGCCACACTTGCGGCCGTGGTCGGTTCAATTATTTACCGGATTGTGGTTGCGATCGCACTCCAGGTCGAATGGTTCGATACATCCGATCTGAAGCTGATCACAGCGGTAATCGTTATTATCGCACTTGTTTTCCCAACCATGCAGCGCTCCATGAAGCAGAAAAGTCTGGCTCGCAAACGAACCGAAGAGCTTATGGGCTCGTCGAGCCAACAGGCGAAGGGAGGCATGTGATTATGCTTGAGATTACACAAGTGACCAAACTGTTTAATCCTGGAACGACGGACGAGAAGACTGCACTGGTTGGCGTAAACCTGACGATGAATCCGGGAGATTTTGTGACCGTGATTGGCAGTAATGGCGCGGGGAAATCAACATTGATGAATATTATCTCAGGCGTCATGAAGCCAGATATGGGCGATGTGCTGATCAATGACCGTTCCATCAAAAGCCTGCCTGAGCATAAACGCAGCAGTTGGATTGGCCGTGTATTTCAGGACCCAATGGCGGGTACAGCACCGCATATGTCCATTGAGGAGAATATGGCGATGGCGTACAAACGTGGCAAGGGCCGCGGACTAGGCTTTGGAGTTACACGTGCAAGACGGGAGATTTTCAACGCCCAGTTGGAGAAGCTCGGCATCGGCCTCGACAAACGCCCCAATGCCAAAGTTGGCCTTTTATCCGGCGGTGAACGCCAGGCGCTCAGCCTGTTGATGGCAACATTCACCCAGCCGCAAATTTTGCTGCTGGACGAGCATACGGCTGCGCTTGATCCTTCTCGTGCGGAGCTGATCACGGAGCTGACAGAGACGCTAGTACGTGAGATGAGACTTACAACGTTGATGGTCACACACAATATGGAGCAGGCCATACGTTTGGGCAATCGTCTAATTATGATGGACAAAGGCCGGATTATTCTGGACGTTAGTGAAGAGCGCAAGCGCACGCTGACCGTACCTGAGTTATTGGGTGAGTTTGAACGTATCAGTGGTAAAAAAATGGCCGATGATCGTGTGGTGCTGGGTTAAATCCAGGGAGCACCTTGCGATTACCGAAGAGAGCCAGTACATCTCATTACAAAAAACCTTTTGCGTTCTCGCAAAGGGTTTTTGTGGTATGTTGAACAGAATAAGGATCACAATTAGTAAGCATACATAGGAGTAGGAGGGGCGAGCATGTTGTTACTATTCGATGAAGGAACATACACTGTAACCCGGCGTTCCGATTCCATTCGCCTGCTGGCGAAGGAGTTTGCACTGCTGCATTTTTTGTATGAGAACAAGGAAAAAGCCTTTACTCGCAGCCAATTGCTGGACCGGGTATGGCCATTGGAATATCCCGTTGAACGCACCGTGGACGACCATGTGTATCGACTGCGCAAGAAACTGAAACGTTGGGAAGAAATTGCACTGGAGACCGTGCGTGGTTATGGTTACCGGCTTATCGTCCGATCGAATGTTGCGATATTGCCTTCTAACCCTTCTGCCCAAGATCAGGAGATGCGAGAAGTGATTCATGGATTGTTCCGCAAATATCATCTGTACGGGCAGGGGAAATCGATGCTTGCGCTGCTGGATCAGCAAGAAGCGCTGGGCATTGAGATTGATCCATTTTATCAGTTGTATATCCACTTTATTCAGGGAGATCTGGAATGGCTGATTACAACAACGGAAATTCCCTTCGAGGAACGTTTGTATTGGCTGCTAATTTTTACACATACCTTGATTGAACCATCAGAGAGTCTGCCCTTATACGAAAAGGCTCTAAATTCATCGGCTTTGTCAGCCGAACAGCTTCGTGAACTTCGTATTCTGAACATTGTTGAAGTCTACGCAGAGGTGGGCCAATATGAACGAGCCAAAGCTCGACTTATTGAAACGTATCATGTGATGGAAAAAGATGAACTGGTCCACTTCAGACTTCCGGTAAAGCTCTCAGAGTTGTATGTAGAACTATGGGGTGGTAGCGGCGAAGCGGTAGAGAATCAGATGGCTGTCCTGCGTTCCGGGTTGAAAGATGCGCCATACTTGCGGGAAATCGGACGCTTTCAAGTGATGGAAGGCTTATGGCTGCTCCGACAGGGGAGAACCCGAGAGGCAGAGCCAAGAATGGACGATGGTCTGGACGTGTTGAAGATGACATTGAACGCGCCGCTATATCTGAATTCGGCCTACCAGATATTGTTGTTCATGGCACACCACCGCATAGAGGGGCGTCTTCGCAAAAAATACGGTCAAGTTTATGCGGATATCTCCAAAAGTTACGGCGTACCTGTTTATGGACAGCAAATTGTGGATGAAATCCGCATGTTTTTATCCCCGTTTGCTCCATCCTCTGATCTTCCTCTGATATAACACCCTTATGATTACAGCCAAGGAACATATAAGCCAGCAGCAAGGCTGTAATCAGGGGAGGAAGTATAACGTATGACCGTCATTTCAAATGAACCCAATCCATCATCCATTTCGTCCAATAGCTCATCCAAAAGCCTATGGGCCAACTTTCGCTTCATGCGGATGTTTATTGCATATTCGCTCGCTACCTTTGGAGATTGGTTTGACGCGCTCGCCATCCAAATTATGGTTGCTTATCGTTGGGGGGCTGATCCGCTGATCATTGCTCTTATTCCGGTATGTATGGCTGTTCCGGGTATCTTGCTGGGTTCTGTTGCAGGAGCGTTGGCGGATCGGCTGCACAAGGTGAAAATCATGATGATATGTGATGTAATCACCGTTCTGCTAACGATAGGAATTCTGTTTGCGCCAAGTGCGGCATGGTTATTGCCGCTGCTTGCTTTACGGGCCATGATGGGGGTATTCCATGTGCCAGCCCAGCAGGCGCTAACACGCCAAGTAGTAGCAGAGGAGCATTTATTTCAGGCCTCATCCCTGAACGGTTTTGTGAACCAATGCTCCAAAGTTGCGGGACCGCTGCTGGGGGCAGTCATTGTGGCCGTATTTTCACCGCAAGTCTGTATTTTAATCAATGCTTGTACACGTTTGTTGTCGGGAGCCGTATTATGGCCTTTACGGCGTCTAACAGAGAACTCAGAACCGTCTGCATCGGGCGAAAGTCCTTTGGAAACGGGAGAGGGAGAGGAATCCCTGTTCAGCCAATGGCAGAAGGGATGGCGGTTTATCCAGAACAGCCGCACCCTTCTGAGTACGATTCTATTTGGTTGCTTTGGATTAATGGCGATCCTCATGATCGATTACCAGTTTACGACGCTATTTCGAGAGATCAAGCCAGGTAACGAAGCTTTGATCGGCTGGTTGGGATCATCCGCCGGAGCAGGTGCGGTTGTGATCATTCTACTGTTGAATCGCCTTCCGCGAATTGGATATGGCTGGGGGTTGGGTGGAGGATATTTGTTGATTGGTGCCGGAATTGCTGCGCTTGGTTGGGTCAGTTCTCAAACATCCGAGTTCTGGATCATCATCTGGGGCTTATGCATCGGAGTGGGCAATGGTCTGTTCATGGTGACATTGAATTACTTGCTGCAAAAAGAAACTCCGCCTGCCTATGTGGGCCGTGTATTCGGTATTCAAAACTCACTTTCCAGTGTCGTGCTGGTCGTTGCTCCACTTGCTGGCGGCGCCTTGATTCGGAGTGTGGGACCGAGTCCCACATTTCAATATATCGGGATGGCAACACTGGCTATTGGTTTGGCAGGCATGCTGCTGCAACGAATCTTATGGATAGGGAAACAACCTCATCCGATAAAGTCGACTGGAGAACTTGGGCAGGAATCAGTCAAACAGCCATAATTGCCATCGTTACGATGAAAAGAAGATAAAAAGATAAACAATAAACAGCCGCTACGGACATATCCGTTAGCGGCTATTTCCATCTAATAGGGCAGTACATCATACTTCCCACCAAGAGAAATAGGAGGTTGAGGCCATCAGCCCCCCAACTGAGAGTGAACCGCTCATCGACAGGTTAATGGATTGACCGGGAGGAACCACGTAACGTCCTAGCTCATTGGACAGAAAGGGACCTACCTGTAAGGGCATGGCGATCAAGGTTGTGGCACCTGTGGAAGCAGCGGTGGAGAAACGGACCGTTGCAATGCTGGTGTTACTGCTTGCTAAATTATTGTTTACGGGTGTGAGTGTGGTTGGTGATGTTATCGTCCCGTTTGTGCTCAGGCTCATACTGCCGCTGAAGGAAGAAAGTAAGTTGAGCGCGACCGTGATTCCGCCGGAAAGCCGTGATATATATACAGTTTTACCGCTCCCGGAGGGGTTGCTCAGTTGTACAGTGGCAATAACACTTCCACCCAGCAATCCCAATGTCGTGGAGTTGGTTGAGCCTGCATTGTACAGGTTTCCCGTGCTGCCGGCATTCGTCTCAGGCGGAGCGACAATACCGGGTGAGGTAAACGTATTCGTAATGGAAGTATAGACGGGGCTATTCTGCGGGTTGAATACGTTATTATTCGGCATTGTACATACACCGCCCTTTCTTCAATATACAAATCAGAATTCCCACCAGGAAAGATTTATTGAGGCGGTTTGGGATCCCGTTCCCGCACTGATAGATAATGTCTGTCCTGGAGGGACGATGATCGAGCCGTTCAGGTTTAACATATAAATGCCTGCCGTAAGGGGGATGCTGATCAGGCTTGTTAATGTCCCCGTTAACGTTCCCGTATTTTGTCTTGTTGTCATCACACTCGCATTGGCATTACCTAAATGTGTATTGACTGGTGCAGGTGCAGTGCCACCCGTTATGGTACCACCAGAGTATACAATGAGGGTTGCAGCTGCCGTTGTGCCTCCACTGATTCGGGAAACGTAAAGTGTGCGCCCGCTGCCAGTTGCATTTACTACCTGTAACAGGAGATTTAGTCCGGAACCTACGCTGACACTGCCAGTTGTCAGTATAAAGGAACTGCCCGCCGCCGCCGCTCCTCCCTCTGGCGTGGACTCAATGCCGGGGGCGGAGAATGTATTGGACAGCTGAGTATATAAGGGACTATTGGCTGGGTTGAAAACATTGGAATTGGTCATATAATCCACCTCCAATCTGCCTGAATAAGATAACCAAAGCGATTTTTGGAATGGTGTGCTTCTATGAAAGTTTGAAATAGGAACGTAAAGAGGTTGTACTTGCAGTATATGTAGGGCAGAAGATAAGGGTTTGGGATATACACAGTAAATCCTCAAATAACGGCGTATGCCGTGCCCGTATTTTACATGCAGGCATACGATGCGGAAGCACATTTTTTAAGGGGAAATCGATATGAGTCGAACAGCGAAGCGTAGCAAGAAGAAAACGAACCAAACAACTAAATATGTCAGCCGTCGCCAATCCCGTCGTTCCTGCCGCGCTAAATTGCTGAAACCTCCTTGTTCCCGGATTACTCGTCCCCGGTTCAAGCAGGGTGGTTCCTCACGTACGACACTCCCTGGTGCTACTCACTGTTTTACAGAGCATACGTATGTCGGAGCCGAGACAAACGGTAGTATGAATTCTCTTCCGGCTCAAGACACCTCATCACTCAGCATGTACACCTATGGCATTGTAAATCGGGGTGAAAATCCGGCTCTTGTGCAGATTCAGATCAGCCCCAATGCCAGAGACTATGCTGTGGACAGCCAGGAAGTGATTGCCGGAGGTCAGACCAAAGCGCTGGTACCGCAACGATTTCTGCGTTATACCCGGCTGGTTATCCAATCGGTTGAACCGGATCAGCCAACCCGGCTCGATGTTTATTTTCAGGCGCAGCGTATGCCGTAAGAACGTGGAATACAACCGATTTGACCAGGGAGGAGGACGAGGCATATGCCTAACTTTACAACGTTTAACACGAATCCGGATAATCTCAGAACTTTGATTTTTGGTCATGATAGTACAGGCACAGCCCAGCCGGTTCACACCGATACAAGCGGGAATGTACTGGGAATTATTTTGGATGGTACGATTAGTAATATCTCAGGTCTGACTACCGTTACGATTAATGCCGGAACCATCACAAATATTCTGAACGGAACGATTACCAGCGTCCTCGGAGCAACGATCACGGCGGGTACAATTAACAGCGTGCTTGGCGCAACCATCACAGCCGGAACACTAACAAACCTGCTGAATGGTACGATCACCAGTGTTCTGGGAGCTACCATTACTGCCGGAACGATCACAAGTGTGCTCGGGGCAACCGTGACGGCGGGGACATTAACAAACCTGCTCAATGGTACCATCACTAGCGTGCTTGGAGCCACAGTGACCGCAGGGACGCTGACGAACTTGCTGAACGGTACCATCACGAGTGTACTTGGGGCGACCATCACAGCGGGAACGATCACCAGCGTGCTTGGAGCCACAGTGACGGCGGGAACACTGACGAACTTGCTGAACGGTACCATCACGAGTGTACTTGGGGCGACCATCACAGCGGGAACGATCACCAGCGTGCTTGGAGCCACAGTGACGGCGGGAACACTGACGAACTTGCTGAATGGTACGATCACGAGTGTACTTGGAGCGACGATCACAGCCGGAACGATCACGAGTGTTCTGGGAGCAACAATCACGGCGGGTACCATCAATAGCGTGCTTGGAGCCACGATTACCGCAGGCACGCTGACCAATCTGTTGAACGGTACCATCACAAGTGTTCTTGGTGCTACGATTACAGCAGGAACACTGACGAATTTGTTAAATGGTACAATCACCAGCGTGCTTGGAGCTACCGTGACAGCGGGAACGTTAACGAATTTGCTTAACGGTACGATTACCAGTGTGCTTGGAGCCACCATTACAGCCGGAACGTTGACCAACTTGTTGAATGGTACCATTACCAGCGTATTGGGAGCCACGATTACAGCGGGTACACTCAGCAGTGTGACATCCATCTCGCAAAAGAGCTTTCAGGAATCACAGCTTCTTAGTACGCCGACGGCAAACACGTTTACACCGCTTCCGGCAGTCACGACGAGTGTATTCGGCACTTATTCTTTCTTTGTATATAACAGGGGTCCAGGGCTTAACCGGGTAGATGCCCGCGTCGAAATCAGTGCCAACGGTACCAACTGGTACGATGATGTGGACACGGTAACCGGGATCTTGCCAGGCTCGGTGGATGTACTGGTGCCGCAGCGTTTTCTCAAATATACACGTCTTTCCTACCGCTCCAGTCTGCTGGGAGCACCAAGTACGATTGATGTGTTCTTCAATGGACAAGGCACATAACCCGATTTGTTGTCATATAGGTACATGGAGTCCCTTTTGGGGGCTTCATGTACTTTTTTTTGCATTGGAGGTGGCTGCATATGCAGAACAGGTTACTCGGAATTCATATGATTGTGCAAAATGAAGAACATCATCTGGCCCGCTGTCTCGACGGCTTCAAGTCGATTGGCATCGAATGCTTCATTACAGATACCGGCTCAACAGACCGTACTCCGGCGATTGCCAGACATTATGGAGCAACGGTGCTCCACACCCGTTGGGAAGATGATTTTGCACATGCCAGAAATATAAGTTTGCCTCTCGCGAGCACAGAATGGATTCTGTGTCTGGACGCGGATGAGTATGTCATACAGGGATTGGAAGAGCTTTTGGATTATCTACCGAAGGTCCATAAGGGCATTTCGAGACTGCGGATTACGATAGAGAACCGAATTGGCGAGGGAGCGGGAGAGTGTGTCATCTTCCAACCTGTGCGTCTTTTTCGCGCTCATCAAGGATATCGGTATGTCGGACGTATCCATGAGCAATTGGTTCGTGGCGGTACAAGGGATGGTAGAGAACAGGAGGACGATGATCAGGACAGAAAAAGCTCCTTTACCCGTGAAGAAGGCTGGATTGCTGATCATGAACCTTTGACTCCACTACGTTTGGTTCATGATGGTTATTTGCCGTCCACGATTGCTCAAGGAGATAAACCATTGCGTAATCTAAAGCTTTTGCTGCGGGAACTAGCCGATCGTCCGGGGCAGCCTTTCCACCTCTATAATGTTGGGGTCACGTACTGCCAGCTAGGGCATATTGAACAGGCAGCAGAAGCCTTTACTGAATCCTTTCTTCATACACCGCTGCACGCTCCGTATCGCTCCACCCTGGTTCGGGACTATGCCAGAGTTCTTCTGACAATGGGGTGCTATGACGAAGCTCATGGGCTATTGGCTGGAGAAAGACAGCGATATACGGGATATGCCGACCTGCATTTGCTATATGGAGAGGTTTTGGAGCAGCAGGGTCTGGAGGAGAGGGCCTACAAGTCCTATGCCAGAGCAGTGAATTGCCGGGAGGGCTTCAGTGGAGCTGATCCCAAGGACGATAACAAGGCAGAGATTCGAGGCATACATCAGCAGGTAATTGAGCAGACAGATAAACCGGAAAGCGATGAATTGCTTGTGGGTAAATCCTTTGATGATGTTCACAGAGAGCCAGCCCAAATGCAAAGACATTACGTAACGGATACAGGTTGCGATAGCTATAAAGCCTATACAGCCATGGGGAGGCTTGCACAGAAAAGAGGATTTCTGCAGGAGTCTGCTCATCTGTACAGCCTGGCTCTGGGAAGCGAGATCACGTATACTCCTGCATGGACAGGATTAGCCGATGTATTGCAGCAATCCGGAGAGACGGATGAAAGCATAGCAGAGACATTACTTGCACGCTGGAAAGAGCATTCAGAGAAAGACCGCTCAAAGAAAGAGGATTCAGATCCGCGCTTAATAACATACGAGGATGATCTGGTGCATGTGGTTCATGCAGTTGCTTCCAGTGGAGCGTATGGGCAGGCATTGAACTTGCTACATAGAGATGCCCGAAATACGCGTATAAACCATGAAGATTATCTGTATTGGATGTTATGTGCCAACAGGATATCTGATGCGCTGCAATACGTGCAGAATCTTTGGAGTGAGGAACGAAGTGAGGTCAGGAACCTCCCGCATGAACAGCGAGTAGATTTGGCATTGACCTATTGGATAAATGAATTATCTATAACTGAATCAGTAGTGGCCGCAGCAAAACCTCAGGAGAGGGAAGGCTGGAGATTGCTGAATGGCCTTTTGGAAGAGGAGAAACAGGTGCATGTCAAAGAAGATATAGATGGGAAAATAGATCATCAGACGCGTCAGGCTGCAGTGGAGCTGAGTAAGAACGTTTTGATTCGGGCAGTGCAGATTAGGCAATTGGCATTTGCCAAGAAGCTGTACGAGAAGGTGTCTGCAATTCACTCTGAACACGACGGAAATGGTGATTATAGCCGATGGCTGGCCGCTGTTCTTTACCGTCAGGGATACACCATGGCTGCCGCAGAGCTGCTGATTCAATGTATGTCACAAGGCGATCTGGATGCGGAAAGCCTCTTCTATCTTGGGGAAGCCGTGTATGCCAAAGGGCATTACGATCAGGCATTGATTCTTTTCCAGCAGGCATTGGAGAAGGATTCAGAACAACGGCAGGCGAGAGCTGGAGCTGCTGTCTGTTATATGTGGCTGGCGCTGGGGGTCATCAGACAAGAACTAACTCGTTCTCCTGCTGAAAAGGTGCTTATAGCACAACAAACTGTGCTGGAACAGCAGCTTCGCACCGCCGAAGGACTTCCTTGGCGTACGGTGTTCCATGCAAGGGAAAGGAGGAACCAGCTTGCCGACCAAACACATTTCACTATGCATGATCGTGAAGGATGAAGAAGAGCTGTTGCCTCATTGTCTCGAAAGTGTTCGCGGAGCGGTGGACGAGATCATTGTTGTGGATACCGGTTCGTCGGACCGAAGTGCTGCCATTGCCACGAAATATGGGGCGGTGGTTGTGCCGTTTAAGTGGAGCGACGATTTTGCCGCGGCACGGAATGCAGGGCTGGAGCGGGCTTCGGGCGAATGGATTCTTTTTCTGGATGCGGACGAGGCGCTGGATGAGACTGCACGGGAACAGATCAGAAGCTGGACGGAAGCCAGCGGATGTGACGGATTGTTTTTAAATATCCATAACTATACAGGTTCGGGTCAGCAGGGGGTGACGGTAAATCCGGTATTGCGCCTCTTCAGGAACGAGCCGAAGCATCGGTTTGAGGGTCGGATTCATGAGCAGATCGCTGTGGCAATCTGTCGGAAGAATCCACAGGCTGCTTTTCACGTGACGGACATGATCATTCACCATTACGGGTATCAGACGGCCATTGTGGAGCGCAAGGATAAGGTGAACCGGAATTTGCGTTTGCTTCAACAGGCGGTGGAGGAAGATCCAGAGCAGCCGTTTCATCACTATAACCTGGGTGTTGAGTATCTACGGATGGGAGAAACGGAACAGGCGCTGAAGACGTTTGGGATAGCAAAAGCGGGAATTGATCCAACCCTGACAAGTTATGCACATCTGTTGTTCAAATATGAGATTCGCTGTTTCCAGCATTTGAGCCGCTGGCAGGAAGCATTGGATCACATCCATGCTGCTCTTGAACTCTTCCCGGAATACACGGACCTGCTGCATCATCGCGGAGTATGTGAGGAGGCGTTGGGCGAGACAGAAAAGGCAGAGCTATCGCTGCGTGAAGCAGTCCGTATGGGACCACCGCCACCCATATTTCATACGGAAGAAGGAATCGGAACCTATCAGACCTGGTACACCCTGGGGAGGTTGCTGGAAGGTCGAGCGGACCTTGAAGGTGCAGTGGATGCTTATGTGGAAGCAGTCCGTGCCAAATCAAGTCTGCTGCCGCCGTTGTACCGAATTTTTCGGATCATGCGGGTTTCGGGTCAAGAGCAACATCTGGTGGAGCTCATTAAGGAGCGATTTGCAATCACTTCAGAAGAGGCGATCCAGAAAGTATTGGGCATCCTGGAGCAGTGCCGTTGCTATGATACAGCTGTGCAGTTGTTGCCAGACATATCTTCACACCCTTCAGCGGAGATGAGGGAGAGGTTATCCATGGCTGAGGCTCTGCTCCAGATTCAACAGGGGAAATGGAACAAGGCACGCCTTAAGCTGGATACGGTACGGCGAAAAAATGGAGAGCTTTCTGTACCGGCTACCCATTGGATAGAGCGACTAAACTGGATTGAAGGAAGACCGATCGAGGGGAAAGATCAACTGACTGCGTGGCTGTTTCGTCATTCGCATCCGAATACGGAGTCGGAGCCATATCAACAGACAGAACGAATCAGTAGTTCACAAGCTGTAGCGCAAAATAATGACGCAAAAATGGCTGCTGGAACAGCGTATAATGGCTGGCAGGCACTTGGAATGATGATGGACGGATGTGTGCAATCCGGGAGATGGGATGTGCTGCACACGCTGGTTCAGCTTGGTCAGGGGCAGTTGGCAGAAGGCGTGTATCCATTGGTGGAAGGCGCACGGCAGGAAACGGGAGAACCATTTCCCGGAGCCTTCGATTCACGAGTGGGAACCAGCTGGTTGGTGAAAGGGCTTGTCAGTGCTGCGGATCATCATTTGAAGGCATTCGCTCAAGGGACAGAAGGACAGCGAGAACGTTGTTGGCCTGTGGTTCAGCAGATTAGACTGGATCTACCGGGGCCGGATGGTTTTGAGTTTTGAGGATTGAATGAAAGACAGCAGAACCCCGTATAGGAAGGACGGAGGGATGAACATGCAGACAGGAATCAGCCTGTGCATGATCGTGAAGGATGAGGCCGGGTCGCTTCAGCGATGCTTGGATGCTATTCAGGATGTTGTGGATGAGATCATCATTGTGGATACGGGATCAACGGACGAGACGATCGACATTGCCCGTGGTCATGGTGCGGTTGTCATCAGTGCAGCATGGACCGGAGATTTTAGTGCTGCTCGCAACCTATCCCTTGCTGCTGCCACTCATCCTTGGATCCTGGTACTGGATGCGGATGAAGTCTGGATGCCTACAGCGCACAATCTGGCGGAGATGAAGCGGCTCCTGGAGCCAGGTCAGGACGACGTATGGGGATACTGGATACAGGTCACAAGTTTGCTCGGAATGTCTGGAGAAGAGCGTGTGACGGATGCGGTGTGTCGTTTATTTCGGAACGATCCCCGGATTGCTTTTCAAGGCATGATTCATGAAGAAGTGGCATCTTCAATTCTATCCTTCGCTCCGTGGGGTGTGGTCGACTCCGGGCTTGAAATTATTCATTATGGCTATCTGGAGCACTTTATTGTTGGCAAAAATAAACCCGAGCGAAATATGCGGCTGATTCGCTCCGCTCTCCATGAGTCGCCGGATCAACCGGAACTGTTATATGCCATGGCCGCTGAGTGGTTTCAGCAAGCGAGATACGATGAAGCGCTCAGGCTGTTACAGCCTTTGCTGGCGAAGCTTACGCCGGAATGCGGATATCATTCGGATTTGGTACTCAAAACGGCCTATGCCTGGCGGGAAAGTAGCCGCCCAGAGAGAGCACTTGCTATCGTTGAGGAATGGAGGCCGTTGTATGCTGACTTCCCCGATCTGCTGGAGCTTGGTGCTGTGTTGGAGCTCGATCAGGGACAGGATGCTGCGGCGCTCGACTGGCTCAAGCAGGCCAAAGCGGCAGCATCCACAGCCAGTCGATATACGTCCGTTTCCGGTGCCGGAACGTATCGCAGCCTGACTCTGGAAGGCATGGCCCATGAACGGCTAGGCTACTGGCAGGAGGCAGCTAAGGCTTATACATCTGCGCTCGTCGTACAGCCCGGCAGCTTGCAAGCATGGCAGCGGCTATTGCTGCTGGCCGCAGCTAGCGGGCGGCCGAACGTCATCGCAAGCGCAGCCCAGCGGGTAAGCCTGCCGCCTGCGGCCTGGCAGGCGCTGATCCCGGCCGCGCTGGATGCGCATCGGCCGGAATGGCTGCTGCGCCACGAGGCATCGCTGGCCGCCGTGCTGCGGGCGCAGCCCCTCGCCGCCGGGCTGGCGCTGGCCCAGCTCGGCGAGGAGGCCGCTGCCCGGGCGGCCTTGCAGCCCTGGGCGACGCATGCGCAGCACGGGCCGGAGGCGGCGCTGGCGCTGTGGGCGCTCGGCCACAAGCAGCCCGGCGAGCACCGCACCCGGGCTGCGGCTGGCTTAGCGCGAGGCGCCGCAGCGTCGTCGCCAGCGCGGCGTAATGCCCGCCAGCAGGCGGCCGCGCCAGACGCAGCCCGCGCAGCGGAAGCGCTGCTGCGCGGCGGCGCCCCGGCCAGCTGCGCCCTGCCAGCGCCGCAGGCCGTGCACGCCGCGGCGCTGGCGCTTGCGCGCGTAGGCGCCTGGGCCGCATGGCTGCGCCTGCTGCAGGCCCTGCCGCCCGGCCAGGCGCCGGCGCTGCTCGCGGCGCTTCCGCCTGCGGCCCGCTGCGGGCTGCTGCGCGCGCCCGCGAGCGTGCGTGAAGGGCTGCTTGCGCTGTTCGGCACGCCGCATGGCGCGCAGCAGCCCTTCACGCACGAAGTGCCCGCCATGGTACTGGCGGGCACGCTCGCTTTGCTCGCAGGGCGGCAGCGCACTGCGCGTGATTGGGCCGAATGGGCCCAAGTCACTGCACGGCAACCCGCCGCCTCCGGCAGCCCGGCGACCACCATCCCGCCGGGCCTGCACACCCTGCTGCGCCTGACATCACCCGGCGCAGCATCCACTGAAGCATACGCTAACCAGTGCAGCATGCTGCTGGTTCATCTTTAACGCTTAGGCAATCCAAGGGTTTTAAGGATATAGAGTTAATCTCAATCTATGCCCCTCATCAGTGATCCCATTTATTCATCCCAATTACTCTTTACGAATAACAGCACGGAAACAACGGATTGCCGGGCCATACATGTCAGACCAGATGGCATCATCCGGTTCTTTCACGCTCAGCTTGCCTTCGATCGTAAGTCCAGTGACAGCCATAATGGTCTCCAGCAGATCAGGGCGCATCTCGGGTACATCAAACGTGGCTATCAACCGTCCGTCTGGCTTCAGCACCCTGGCGAATTCGCGAAAGGCGCGCAGCATCGTGCCTGTATCCAGATGCTCCAACACAGAGATGCAGAATACGCTGTCAAACATCTCCGATTCATACGGAAGCTGAGCCAGATTGGCCTGCGCGAGATGCAGTCGGTCCAGGCTCGATTCCGGCAGGTCTCGTGCGGCCTGCTCACCAAAATCAGAAGCGATATCCAGCCGGATCGCTTCTCTGGACAAAATACGCTCATCCCAATCACAGGCATGAACTTCCCGGCAGTGCTCTGCCAGCCAGAATTTGAATGGATGGGATATACCACAGGCAGCGTCGAGTACGACGTCTTCCTGACGTGCAAACTGGCGTGCCCATTCGTACTCGTACGGACGGCTCCACCACGCAGGATGCAGTGGAAAAACCAATGTATCCGTTTTGGGGTCACCCTCCCGAATGTATCTTGATTCCGTGAAATCTGTTGCATTTGGCGTATCCATCATCCCCGAATTCCCTCCTTTAATCCTGCTTCTGCCAAAAAAGATTCCAATACTGTACTCCATCTCCGCCGCCAGTGGGATATGTCGTAGGATAGCGCCGTCTCGCGGGCATAGATTCCCAACCGCTCCCGCTCGGCTCTATCCTGAACGAGACGCACCAGCGCGGCGGTCAGCGCTTCTTCCCCTGGAGGTACCAGCAGTCCGTTGAAGCCATCCTGAATCAGATCATTCAGTCCGCCAACATTGGAAGCAACAACCGGAAGCCCACAGCTCATCGCCTCCAGACAAGCGTAGGATGTTCCTTCCGAGAAGACAGTCGGGATCACGGCGATATCTGCCTGATGGTAGGCCTCGCGGATATCCCGAAAATCATACGTGCGCTGTATAATTCGATCCGCATGGGGGTGCGTGCGATGCCAGTATCGGAAGGATCGACCCACCGTGCTGCCTTCAACCAGCTCCCCGGCGAATTCGACTTCCAGATCAGGAAAGGCACCAAGCAGTCGGTCAGCTGCCAGCATCATCGGAATAATGCCCCGCTCCATGCTGATGCGGCGCGGATATAAAATGCGCAGTGGACGCGATGGGTTCACATGAATTGCAGCCGGTGTGTCGTCGCCCTGATCCTTCAAAGGTTCACCCATCAGCTCATTTGGCTGCCGACCAATGTGGCCCTGTCGGATATTCCCCGAGTCCAGTTCCTCAGCGATTACTGTCACCTCGGATCTGTCCGCCCGTACCATGCCGTCTCCATCGTTTCTTCCCCTCGCGGATGACGCAGCATTCAACCCCGAGACGGTAGCTTCAGCATGATCTTCAAGGCCTGCAAGATCCTTCTTCCATGCAGCCAGCCATTCTTCTTCCTGTTCATGCTCGAACGTACGCCTTGGCGGAGCAGGTGTGAAGTAGGAGGTATCCACTGCATTGGGAATGAGCACGACCTGACTGGCATCCGCAAACGTACAAGCAGCACGGCAAAAGGTCTGAAAATGTGAATCCACCGACACGATGCGTACAAGTCCATCCAGTGCCAGCTGAATATGCTCAGCGACTTGCTGCTTGGTCTCCAGCGGTAGCGCGGGACGATCCCAGTTAATCCCGTGGCAGATGCCGAGGCTGCCCGGCTTGTAGGCAATGGGCTGCCACAGACAGCTTGCATAGATCACAGGCCCTCGCGCTGCGGCAGCCATTCGGGCAAAAGCTTCGGGCACATCATTCATATCGTAGGCATACCCATATACATCGATCTGTTCCGTGCGGGTCTGAAAAGCTTCAAAATAGGACAACTGATGAACCTCGGGGATATGTCCCAATCCGCGGATTACACTGCACAAATCAAGGACGTAACGCTCCAGGCCGCCCCCGAACACCCGGCTGAATTCCCGGTTATATCCATCGGTGAAGCTGTGTGTCAATATGCTGACAACGCCCATCTCACTGCTCCTCCTTCCACGGAATCAGTCGGGGATCCGGATCAAGAATCGATTCATAGTGTTCCAGGCTGCCCCACTCGCCGTGTGGATCAATTCGTTTATAACGCAAATATTTCCGAACCCGATCCTCCAGACTTCCTGCCCAGCCAAGATGCTGGACTTTCAATTCCGTGCTGATTCCGGGCAGTACGGTACAGGGCAAGGGAAGACGAGGCACATGATGATTTTGCTGCGGATAAAAGTAAGGATAACCCGGCATATAACGGACCAGGGAAGCGGTATGACGTCGGTGAAGCCCCCAAAGCTCATCTTCCCGATAGTGAGTTCGTCCGCCCCACATATCATAGAAGCGGAAAGCGATCCAGTCCGCATGATCCTGGTTAATCAGAGCGCGTATCGCTTTCTTCGCTTCCATGCTGTATAGCTCATCGGCATCAACCGAGAGCAGCCAATCGGGTGAGGTACCTACTGCTGCTTGCCATAGCGCATTGCGTAATCGCCATTCCTCCGCAAATAACGGCTTCTCCAGCACTTCCAGACGAACGACCTTTGGATAGGCTCTGCATATATCGGGTGTACCATCTGTGCTGGCATCGTCCACAATGACAATCTCATCTACGAATTCACTCAGGTCGCCCAGCACTTCCTCCAGGTATCGCCCGCGCTCGTTACGTACCTGAAGCATAGCGGTCAGTTTATTGCCCTGACTTTTACGAACACGACGAACGGTAAATGGCTCTCTATATAGGCCTGTTTCCTGGTGTTTACCGGCATCCTGATCCCCTTGGTCACCTGGTTCAGCGTGCGGTAATTCCAACGTTTCAGTTGGAGTATGAGATGTCTCGGATCGTATTTTCCTATGCACCATCGGTCCATTCACATGTTGTATACGCTTCTTCGGGTCCAGCATCATGGCACCTCCCCCAGCAATTGCTGGACGGCTTGATCCAACAGTTCCATCTCGACGATTCGCGCAAGAGCATCTTCATCCTCCAGTGCCGTCTCCAGAAATTGTCTCACCGCCCCGTGACGTTCCCCGCGCAGAGCCAGAGCTAGACCCGACAGCTGCCGATAATCCTGTCGGCTGGGGCTATCTTGGATATCCACTGCGTGCACCAAATCTAATGCATCTTCCACATGTCCAGTCTCCTGATAGATACGAAATTTCCAATGCCGTGCCGTTTCGCCTCCGAGTTCATCCAAAATGTGCAATGCATTTCCATAATCATCATTCAGACGCAGCAGTTCTGCCCGGACAAGTTGTTCCTCCCCGGCTTCAAGCCAGCGGCAGAGCTGTTCATAATGGTGACGTTCCTGCTCGCTGCCTGCGCTGATTCCATACACCTGCAACGCACTATCGATTTCCCCGGCCCTCGCATGAATCGCGGAGAGGAATCGATAGTGGGAGCTTACACAATCATTGCGCCCGTTTAATACCGCGTGGGAGAATGCTTCCTTGAGTGAAGCGGCCGCTCTGGAATCCTCTAGCACATATTCATAGGCTGCCAGCAAAAAGGAAATCGTCTCATGCGCTCCTGCTTTGGAACGAAGCTGACGATAGAAGTCGGCACGCACACTGCATTGCAGCCGGGTGACCGTATCCGGAACACCTGAGAGGGTCTGCCGAAGCGCATGCAGAAATAGCAGTTCATAGTCCCGGAGAGGAACTTCGAGGTCATCCTTTTGCATGACACCAGCAGGGGAGGTATCCTCTCCATTCAGCCAGATGGCACGTACACCCTGGAATACCAGCTTCATATAACGTGTTTCTGAAGTCGTACCCACCAGATCGGCGATACCGACCAGTCTTGAAATGCAGCTCTCCCACAAGGGGGACTCGGCTTCTTCACCGACCGGCTCAGGAAGAAGTACAATACAGAGCTCCGGATGGAGCGAGGCTGTGGCAGTCAGCCAGTAGGGATGCGCAACCACAGCAACCGTACGTGGCTCCTGTAACAGTTTCTCAGCTTCGTGAAGCGTGATAACGGAGATATTCGCAGGCATTTCCTCGGATCGCTCCAGACTGCTGACATAGTAGACAGGCCCTTCGGCAACCATTAGCGCAGCGATGTCTGGATAGGGAAAGGTAGACCATCCTCCTTTCCGGGGGAAAAGTATATAACGAAAGGCAGGCAGAGCCGTACTAGACTCTTCTGCATCTGCCCTTTGATGAGGCTCCGGGTCCAGAATCGGAGACATCTCTTCCATCGACAAATCACCTCACTTGATTTGCATTTTTGTCCGTTCATGGATTGAAGCAGCACCACCTGATAAAAATCGGATTGGTGCGGCTTTGAATGATATCAATGATTCCAATGATTCAATATGTAAAGCCCTTTTTGCCCAGCGTATTTTATGCCTGACACTAACATATGGGCGTTCCGTCCCAAACATGAGCATCTTCCGTGAATAGACGAAGCTGGCAAGCCCAAAGATTAGGTTTAATTTTTTCTATTGTGTGACCATCGTCACTTTTTTTTGCTGTCATGGCAGGGTTTGTGATAATTGTCACATGTATAAAATAGTCTATCTGGCACAATACGTTCATCAATACGTGTTTGGCTGACAGAAACGGAAGAAGGGGCTTCAATGCCAAATACGAAAACTGTGATATGAACAGAAAGAAGGGGTAACGGTATGGATCCGATCATGTTATCGCGTATCCAATATGCGCTCACAACGATTTTCCATTTCTTTTTTGTGCCGCTGTCCATCGGTCTTGTGCTGCTGGTAGCGATTATGGAGACGTTGTACGTAGTGAAGGGTAAGGAAGTTTACAAAACGATGGCCAAATTCTGGGGAAAACTGTTCCTGATTAACTTCGCCGTCGGTGTAGTCACAGGCATTCTGCAAGAATTCCAGTTCGGCATGAACTGGTCGGAGTACTCCCGTTTTGTCGGGGATGTATTTGGTGCGCCATTGGCTGTGGAAGCCTTATTGGCGTTTTTTATGGAGTCTACCTTTATTGGACTCTGGATTTTCGGATGGGATCGTTTGTCCAAAAAGGTGCACTTGGCGTGTATCTGGCTGGTATTTGTCGGCACATTCCTGTCCGCGCTCTGGATTCTGGCAGCCAATTCATTCATGCAGCATCCGGTTGGCTTCGAGATTAATAATGGCCGCGCAGAGATGAATGATTTCTTTGCACTGATTACGAATGGTCAACTACTGGTGGAGTTCCCGCACACGATCTTCGGTGCCCTGATGACAGGTGCATTCGTCGTAACCGGGATTAGTGCCTACAAGTTGATGAAGAAGCAGGATGTGGAGATTTTCCGCAAGTCGTTCAACATTGCCATCATTATTGGTCTGGTTTCCTCGCTGGGTGTTGCCTTCTCGGGTCACTTCCAGGCGCAATATCTGGTGGAGACGCAGCCAATGAAAATGGCAGCAAGTGAAGGAACATGGACGACGACGGAAGACCCTGCCCCATGGACGGTGGTAGCCTTTATCGATCCGGACAAACAGGAGAATTCCGGCGAGATCAAAATCCCTGGATTGCTCAGTTATCTGTCCTACAGCAAGTTCTCCGGCAGTGTCAAAGGTATGAAGGAGCTGCAAGCGGAGTATGAGCAAACGTATGGACCAGGGGACTATATTCCACCGGTACGGACAACGTTCTGGAGCTTCCGCATTATGATTGCTGCGGGTGGATTGATGATTTTGCTGGCTCTGTACGGTACATTCCTGGCGATGCGCCGCAAGCTGGAGGGAGCAGGCAAGTGGTTTATGCGTCTGATGGTGTTCGCCATCTCCCTGCCGTTTATCGCCAATACGTCGGGCTGGATTATGACTGAGGTGGGAAGGCAGCCGTGGACGGTATTCGGCTACATGACGACCGCAGCCGGGGTATCCCCGAACGTAAGCGCAGGACAGATTTTATTCTCCACCATTGCTTTTACAGCAGCGTATACGGTTCTCGGCATTGTGATGGTCTATCTGTTCGTTCGTGAAATCAAGGCAGGACCATATGCAGTCGAGAAGCCGGAGGAGCATGATGAATCGGCCGATCCGTTCGGCGTGGATGGGGGTTATTCTGTTGTCACTAAGTGAGTTGTGGTTTTTGCTGATTGCTGTCTTGTTTGTAGGTTTTTTCTTTCTGGAAGGTTTTGATTTTGGTGTGGGCATGTCCACTGCAATGATTGGCAAAACGGATCGTGAACGTCGTACCCTGATCAACTCGATCGGTCCGTTCTGGGATGGCAATGAAGTCTGGCTGATTACGGCGGGGGGTGCAATGTTTGCAGCCTTCCCGCACTGGTATGCTACGCTGTTTAGCGGTTTTTATCTGCCGCTGGTCGTGGTACTGCTGGCCTTGATCGGGCGCGGAGTTGCCTTTGAATTCCGCAGCAAAATGAGACATGAACGCTGGCGCAAAACATGGGACATCATCATCGTAGTCTCCAGTGCGTTACTGCCATTCCTGTTCGGGGTTGTCTTCGCTACGTTGATGAAAGGCCTGCCTATTGATGCACAGATGCAGCTTCGTCCAGGCTTCCTGGACATCGTTAATCCGTATACGGTGGTCGGTGGGTTGAGCGTGACATTGTTGTGTCTGGTGCATGGTTTACTGTTTGCTTCACTGCGGACCGTCGGAGATCTTAGAGAACGTGCCCTGAATATGGCTAAAAGGCTGATGCTGCCGCTGGCCGCAATTCTCGCGGTCTACGCCGTGATGACATACTTCATGACCGATGTATTTGCCGTACGCGGCTGGGCACTCTGGATTATGGTAATCCTGGGCGCTGCTTCATTGGGCTTGGCGGCTTACTTCGTACGTCAGAAACGTGAAGCCTGGGCCTTCGGTATGACGGGCGCCGTCATTGCTATCGCGTTTGCCTCCGTGTTTATCGGTCTGTTTCCTAGGGTCATGGTGAGTTCTATGGGTTCGGCGTTTGATCTGACAGTCTATAATGCTTCATCCGGTGCATATTCGCTGAAAGTGATGACGATTGTGGCTTGTACGCTACTTCCGTTTGTACTCGGCTATCAGATCTGGAGTTATTACATTTTCCGCAAACGTCTGAACGATCAGCATCACTTGGAGTACTGATATGGGACGGGGGCTGCTGAAGCTGCCGGGCATCCGGCCGGTACTGGCGCTGGCCTCAGCGCTGGTACTGTTGCAGGCGATGACGATTATCATGCAGGCGAAATGGCTGGCACAGGCGATTACGGCATTGTTTCAAGGTTCACCTGTAACGGGGCAGTACCCGGTGCTGCTGTTGTTCTTGGCCGCTTTTGCCGCCCGCTATTCCCTGTCATTCTGGTTGCAGCTCATCGCTTCGCGGTACGCGGAGAAGACAGGAAACAGTCTGCGTAGACAGATGGTGGAGCAGTGGTTCCGGCTGGGACCGCGTTTTGCCAAAACTGAAGGAACAGGGCACCTGGTAACCTTGGCACGCCAAGGAACAGCCCAGTATAAGACGTATCTTGAATTGTTTATTCCCCGCATGCTTGGGATGGGGTTCACGCCAATCGTTATTCTGTTCTATGTCTTCAAGCTGGATATGATGTCCGGGGTTATCTTGACGCTGACGCTGCCGATCCTGATTGTTTTTATGATTTTGGTGGGGTTGGCTGCACAACGCAAGATCGATGGACAGTTCAAGTCGTACAAAGCGCTTGCTAATCATTTTGTAGATACGCTGCGTGGGCTGGAAACACTCAAAACACTGGGACAAAGCAGAAAACATGGGGAAACGATCATTCGGGTCAGTCAGCGTTATCGCAAGGCTACGATGTCTACCCTGCGTATGGCTTTTCTGTCCTCCTTCGCACTCGATTTCTTCACCATGCTATCGGTGGCTTCGGTGGCGGTTGGGTTGGGGCTGCGCCTGACGGAAGGACATATGCTGCTTGGACCAGCGCTGACCGTTCTCATTCTCGCACCGGAATACTTCCTGCCTGTACGAATGGTAGGTGCAGATTACCACGCTACACTGGACGGCAAAGAGGCCGGGGAAGCAATCAGCCAGATGATTGAACGAGGGAAACTGGCTGAACGTAAGCAGAAGGAAGCGTACACGAGTGCTGTTCTACATGAAGAGTCAGAAAAGAATGGTGAAATCTCTTCACCTGAGCCTTCTTCTGGCCAAAGCGGTGTGAATCCATCCACCATACGGGTGGTTATGCGTGAGATAAATGCCCTAAGTGGCGTGGCTGATTGCTCATTGACACCCTCTTGGGAGGCAACGAGCAGACTGGCGCTCACTAACGTACAGGTACGGCATCAGGAAGACGGGCCATGTTCGCTGAATGATGTAACGTTTCAGGTTTCCGGTCTTGGCAAAGTAGGAATTATCGGAGCGAGCGGTGCAGGGAAATCAACCCTCATTGATGTGCTGGCAGGTTTCCAGCAGCTTACTTCAGGTCAAATCTTATATAACGGCCAGCCCTTATCTCCAGAGATGATGGAAGATTGGAGAAAACAAACGGCGGCGATTCCGCAGCATCCAACTATTTTCAGTGGCAGCTTAGCGGATAATGTTCGATTCTATATGCCTGAAGCTTCGGATGCGGAGGTGGCTGACGCCATTCACGCAGCAGGTCTGCATAAGCTTGCCTCCTCCTTACCGAATGGGTTGCAGGAACCGATTGGGGCTGGGGGAAGGCAGCTCAGTGGAGGACAGGAACAGCGGGTGGCGCTGGCGAGAGCTCTGCTTAGTGCGCGCCCGATCCTACTGCTGGATGAGCCGACTGCACATCTGGATGTGGAGACCGAATATGAATTGAAACAGACGATGTTGCCGCTGTTTGAGGGTAAGCTGATTTTTCTGGCAACACATCGACTGCATTGGATGCCCCATATGGATCGCATTATTGTGATGGATGGAGGCACGGTTGCAGAGACAGGAACACATGAGGAATTGTTGGTCCGACAAGGCGTATATTACCAGATGATTCAGGCCCAGATGGAGGCGGTGTGAGATGAAAGCCGGATATGAGCAGACAGAAGCAGCCCGGAGCAGGAGCAAAAAGAATAGCTGGATCACTCCGTACGTGGCACAGTACCGCTGGAGACTCGTGGCAGTCATTGCGCTGGGGATATGTGCTACATTATGTGCTGTGCTGCTGCTCTTCACCTCCGGGTTTCTGATCTCCAAGTCGGCGCTCCGTCCTGAAAATATTTTGATGGTATATGTACCTATCGTAGGTGTTCGTGCATTTGGAATTTTCCGTGCCGTATTCCGGTATGTCGAACGACTGGCCGGACATGATGCCGTTCTGCGTGTGCTTGCGGATCAGCGTGTGAAGCTATACCGGATTTTGGAGCCGCAGGCATTGTTCCTGCGCTCTCGCATGCAGACAGGAGACGTACTTGGTGCTCTTGCAGAGGACGTAGAACGACTGCAGGATATTTACCTGCGTACGGTATTTCCGGCGGTTACGGCGCTCATGATGTACGGTGGAGCTGTTGTGGCCTTTGGCAGCGTTGATCTGGGTTTTGCACTGTGGATGGGGTTGTACATGTTGTTTCTGGTTGCCGTGCTGCCTGCCATTTCCCTCCGTGTGACGTGGAAGTTGCGGGTGCGGCTGAAGCGGGAGAATGCCAAGTTGTACACTCGTCTGACCGATGGTGTGCTTGGCCTCGGGGATTGGATAGCGAGTGGACGAGCTGAAGAATTTGTGCGTGGGCAGGAAGAGGCAGAAGTACAGGCGGATCGTTTACGACTCCGCTTGCGGCAATGGACGCGCTGGCGTGATCTGGTTGCCCAATGTGTGATCGGACTAATGGTGGTATCCGTGACCTTATGGGCGGGAAATGCGGCTTCTTCGGGACAGCTGCCTGCGGTCATGATTGCTGCATTTGTGCTTGTGTTGTTTCCGCTCACGGAAGCACTGCTGCCCATAGGAGATGCCGTGGAGCATATCCCGCAGTATCGGGAATCGCTGACGCGATTGCAGCACTTGGAAGGTGAAGAACATAGACCGGAACAGTCTGGAACTGAAGAAGCGAATGCAGCAGCCGGAGCCAAAGAGGATTGGACCTCTGGAGTATCAAGCAGCAAACCGGTAGCTGGACCGCATGGACAACTGATGGGTCCCCTGGAGCTTACGGAAAGAGTTTCGGATCGACGTATCCGTCTGCGCATTCCACCCAGACTGCGAGCCGATATTCAGATTAAACAGGTGAGTTATCGTTATACGCCAGATGCTCCTTGTGCGGTGCAGGAGGTAACCCTTCATCTACCTCAAGGTAAACGCTTGGCTATTCTCGGTCGCAGTGGCGGTGGGAAATCAACCCTTTTGAAGCTCATTCAGGGAGCGTTGCTCCCTTCCGCCGGGAACATATTGATCAATGACCTTCCGGTACAAACGATGGGTGAAAATATAACGGATGTCATAGCGGTGCTGAACCAAAGTCCACATCTATTTGATACAACGGTAGCCAACAATCTGCGGATCGGCCGTCCGCATGCAACAGATGAAGAAATCCAGCGAGTGGCTGCGCAAGTAGGTTTATCCGATCTCATTGAATCTTTGCCGCAGGGTTATCACACCCCGATGCTGGAGACCGGACTTCGTTTCTCTGGTGGAGAGAGACAGCGGATTGCACTGGCCCGGGTACTTCTTCGCGAAACACCTGTCGTTATTCTCGATGAACCGACGGTAGGACTTGATCCTGTGACGGAACGAGCCCTCATACGGACGATTATGGACAGCATGCAGGGTAAAACGATGATCTGGGTCACCCATCACCTGATGGGAGCGGAACGGATGGATGAAATTATTTTTATGGAAAATGGACAGATTACCATGCAGGGTTCTCACGAACAATTGCTGATCCGGGAAGAGCGTTATCGCCGTCTCGTTGAACTTGATCGACCGGGGTGGGCAGATGGGCAGAAACCTGCAGTTCCGCTACCGCCTGCAGCTTCCAGATAAAATTGAATATAAGGTGCAGGCAGGGGCAGGTATGGGGTAGGGTAAGGTAAGGGGCGTTGACAGAGGTTTGTGCACGACATGGTAGCTGGTGCCCTTTTAAAGGGTAGTCCAATTCATCAGCAACATAGTAAAGAGACGGGCCACAGGATCAGTGGGCTCGTCTCTTTTTTTACACCTTTTGTTGAAACGTTTGTTTCTAATTTTACATCTCCACCAGCATCAAAATTATGGACGAGAGGCAAAGGCAGGTACTGATAAGATACAGGACGCCAACCACCTGATTGTGATTCAGACCTGCACGCAGCAAGCGATAGTGAGCTTGACTTGCATCTGCCTGATAGATGGCTTTACCTTGAATGAAACGTTTGATGACAACAAAAATGTTGTCGAAGATTGGCACACCAAGTGCCAGAATCGGTATGAAGATGGACAGCATAGTTGCTTGTTTGAAAGCACCGTCCAGGGCGATTACCGCCAGGATAAAGCCGAGAAACGTAGCTCCTGCATCTCCCATAAACACTTTGGCGGGAGCTTTGTTATATTTCAGATACCCAAGGGTTACACCGACCAGCGTAATGGCCATAAGGGCAGAATCGGTTTGCCCTTTGGTCATTGCAACGATAAACAGTGTAATGGCTGAGATGGCAGACAAACCGCCTGCCAGTCCGTCCATACCATCCGTGAAGTTAATGACTGTCGTGACACCGAAGATCCACAGGATCGTCAGAATAAATTGCAGCCAGATCGGGAGCATGATGTATTCGGAGTTGAAGGGATTCACAAATCCTGTGAACGCAATGCCGGAAGCAAATACGAGTACTGCCGCCGAGACTTGAATGATCATTTTAGGCAGGGCAGGGAAGTCCTTGCCTTTCGTTTTGTACCAGTCATCGACTGTACCAATCGTTAATAGAAGCATTCCCCCAGCGACCAGAGCCGCTGTTTCCCAAGAAATTTCTTTCGTAAGAGCAATGTATGTCAGGAAGAATCCAGTAAATATCGCGTAACTTGCCGTCAGCGGGATGGGCTGCCTGTGCAGCTTGCGCTCCACATCTTCTCGGGGCTTGTCCACAAAATCGAGCCGATGTGCCAGTCGACCAAGCGGCGGAATAAGCAGAACCACGACAGCAAAAGACAGCATAAAAGCCAGTATGTATACCATAAATTCGCTTGATTCACTCCTATCTACCAATTTCCCCCTATTATACGAGCTAAACAGGAAATCTGTCGATGTCATTATTGTAACCTAAGCTTCTACCCAGATAGTTTAGTATGTTCTCCCCTTTGTGAAAAACCAACCACCGGCCACGAAAACGATGAAAAGCACAAGATTAAATCCAATACCCTTGAGTAGTGAGCCGTTGAATAACAATGCTTCAAAAAAAGATACAACGTGAGCGCGTAGCGCAGGAATCGCTGTTCCGGTTGGAATCGCCACAATGAATAGCACCCACAGCATCCAACCAACAAGGTGGTGGTAGCCGGAGATCAGCATGCTTAGGAGTGCCATCGTCATTAAATAAAAAATGGTTTGATAGAGAAAAGAGCCTACAAGGCCAAATTCATTCCAATGAAACGCTTCAATAAGATTTACGGTGTTTTTGTGGAGTACATTCACTTCAAGCATGGACCATAAAGAATTGAATAAAGCGATGGCCACTGCCCACACGACATAAACGAATTGAAGTCCGAAAAAATATTGTTTTCGGCTTGCTCCTAAATGAACGATGCGGTTGTAATAGCTGAGCGGAAGAACAATTGCGAAAATGAGCAAAATAAGCAGCAGCAGGTTGCCATCCGCGATTCCTGTGTTTTGACTGCTGTCTATAAAGAGGCCAACAATAAATTCTGCCAATCTGCCAAGGAGGATTAAAATAATGACCATCCATATATAAATCCTCATTTGCAAATAGGTCGCCTTTAAATGAACGGTCAATGCACCCAATTTAACGACCTCCTTCGATCAAATACGAAAAAAACTTCTGAAGCGTCAAATTTTCAATAGTTATGTCTAGTTTGCGGGCCTGCAGCCTATCCTCATCGTTGAATTTTTCGTAGATGGCGGCAAGCTTTCCGTGACCGTAAGATTCTGTATGTAATACTCGCTTTCCTTTTGTGAACAAAGCTACGGCATCTGAATTTCCGCGAATCAAATAAGCTGCCATCCGTATCCGATTCATCTCGTCATGAAGCAGGAGAGAGCCCTCATCAATGATATAGACTCTTTCTGCAATTGGGGCGATTTCATCGATCAAATGCGTAGAAAGTAAAATTGTACGGGGATGATTGGCGTAATCCTCCAAAAGCTCCTTGTAAAACCTTTCCCGCATCAATACATCAAGTCCAAGCACTGGTTCGTCAAATAATGTCAACGACGATCGGCTAGACAGACCGATGATGTTTCCTACGAGTGATTCTGTGCCTCTTGAGAGCTGTTTGATTTTTTTGTTGGGATCAAGCTCAAACGTTTGAAGAAGCTTATGAGCTAATGTCCAGTCCCAATTGGGATAGAAATTTGCAGCGAACTGCAAAATTTCAATCAATCGAGCTCCTCCAAATAGCTTGTTATTCTCCCGTACGAAACAGCAATCTTCTGGAAGGACTCCTTTACCCAGCTTTTTACCTCTTACCTCAATGCTGCCGTCATTCGCGAAGAGTCCACCTGCTATGATGTTTAGCAAGGTTGTTTTGCCTGCGCCGTTTCGTCCGAGCAAGCCATAAATAACGTTTTCCTCTAGCTGTATATCCAGATCTCGTAATGCATAGGTTCGACCATATTTCTTATTCAAATTGTTGCAACTCACCAAGATGCTCACAATGAATTCATTCCTTCCTTAATTGTTTAATCATCTCAATGATATCCCCAGTTGCCAGTTCAAGTTTGTCAGCTTCACAAATGAGATTGGACAGCAATTCCTTATAAAAACGATCTCTTCGCTTATTCTTAATCTTTTGTTTGGCATCAGACGAGACATACATGCCAAGGCCTCTTTTTTTGTACAATATTTCTTCATTTACAAGCAGGCCAATTCCCTTCACAACAGTTGCTGGATTGATTTGAAAGAGCTGAGAAAACTGAGCAACGGAAAGAATTTGCTCGTCCTCTCGGTAAGTTCCGTTGAGAATATCGTCCTCAATGATATCTGCTACTTGTTGAAAAATTGGCTGTTTTTCGTCGAAAGTGACGCTCATTACCTCACCACTCAGCATTGTAGTTTGTTACACATCTAGCAGGAAAACATAACTTATATGCGAAAATTTGTCAATAAACAATCATTCTTAAGGGTTACTGATGATTTTTTTTACACTGAGTCCAGTTATTGACAATTGTTTGCAATGGAATTATAGTATGCTACATGAGTAACATACTCATACACTAACATACTTACATAAATAAAAATATGCTTGCCAAAGGACACTCCAGAAGTATGACAAATAGATAACAGGGAGAGAAGATTTTATGAAAACATTAATCGAATTTAGAAACGTAACGAAAGAATACAAAATTGGTGAAGTGCCGATCAAGGCGCTGAACGGCGTTGACTTTTCCATTAACGAGGGCGAATTCGTGGTTGTTCTAGGTGCAAGCGGAGCCGGTAAAAGCACGATTCTGAATATACTTGGTGGCATGGATACGGCTACCTCGGGTAAAGTGACTGTTGGGAATAAGGATATTACTAGCTTCAACGAAAAGAAACTTACAGGATATCGCGCCGAGAAGGTAGGTTTCGTTTTTCAATTCTATAACTTAATCCCCAATTTGAATGCTTTAGAGAACGTTGAATTCGCAACTGAAGTATGTAAAAACCATTTGGATGCCAAAGAGATATTAAATCAAGTCGGGTTAAAGAACCGGATAAAAAACTTCCCGTCTCAGCTCTCCGGAGGAGAACAGCAGCGAGTTGCAATAGCGCGTGCTGTTGCAAAGAACCCCTTGTTATTACTCTGCGATGAGCCGACTGGTGCATTAGATTATGTGACTGGTAAATCCGTTTTGAAACTGCTTCAGGATTTGAACACGGAAACGAAAAAATGTGTTGTGCTGGTAACGCATAACTCCGCAATTGTGCCAATGGCGGATAAAATTATTCGAGTAAAAAGTGGGAGAATCGAAAGCGTAACGGTCAATGAGCATAAACAAAGCGTTGAAGGGATTGAGTGGTGATGAAATTATTCAAAAAATTGATAAGGGATATCAAGCAATCAATCGGTCAATTTCTGGCCTTTGTATTGGTTATCACCATAGGGGCCTTTTTCTACACGGGGCTGGTTACGTTAAGTGATAACCTTAGCTCTTATTCGAAGGATTACTTTCAAACCCATAATTTAAGTGATTTAAATGTTTACTACGACCAAGTATCCAAGCAGGATATGTCGAAGTTGAGTGGAATTGAGGGGATAAAGAAGGTGGAGGGACGGTATACCTTTGATGCGACGCAATCATTTGGTGATACTAAAGCAACTTTAAAGATCCACTCCATCCCCGAAATCAATAGCATTAATACGCCTACTATAATTGAGGGCAACATTCCGTCTCGCCAGGATCAAATCTTGCTTGATTCCCATTACGCCAAGGAGCACCAGTACAGAGTCGGGGATCAAATGAAGTTAAGCATCAATGACCAGGAAGTGCCATTCACCATTAGCGGCTTGGGCGAAAATGTGGAATATGCCAAAAAGAACGAAACCCAGGATCATAAAACTTCGGGATTTGCATATGTGGCTGAAGGGGGAATTCCTCGAATCGCAGGTAACCTTTATTATAATGAGGTTTTGATTGAGGCTGAAGAAGGGTACGATATAGACCGATTAGGCCAAAATGTTGAAGCGCAGTCTCAACAACTTTCTTATGTAAGTCAAATAAGTAAAGAGCGAACATTCAATTACTCGCAGCTTCAACAAACAGTCTATAACAATAAATTGATGAGCAAGGTTATTCCGCTGGTTTTCTTTATCATCGAAGCGATCATTCTCTTCCTCACCATGTCAAGGATTATTGATTCGCAAAGGAACCAAGTAGGAATTATGAAGGCGTTAGGAGTGAAGAACAGCAGCATCATGCTCCATTACATGGGGTTTCCGGTGCTTGTGGGGATCATAGGTTCCATTCTTGGTTGTATCGTTTCGGCAATCATATTTGTTCCAATGATTGAGGCGTCGAATGCTAGATCCTATTCGCTGCCGGGCATTACCTTCTCCCTATCCCCCTTCTCGGTAGTTACACCTATCCTGTTCTCTAGCGCATTCGGCATGCTAGCTTGTTACTTGAGCGGCATAGGTATTCTGCGAGAAAACGCAGCGCAGGCGATGAGGCCTAAACCGCCCAAGAAGATGAAGAAGTTACTCATTGAACGGCTTCCGGAAATCTGGAGACGCATTTCCTATAGCAATAAGCTCATTTTGAGAAACATCTTTCTTAATAAGCAAAAGGCGATAGCTAGCTCCGTTGGCGTTGTGGTGAGCACGGTGTTATTGATCACTGCTTTCGGGACGCAAACGTCCTTGCAAAGAGTGGCCGATCAGATCGAAGAGGTAAATACCTATGATTTGAAGGTCGAATACACGAGGGGAGCAGAATTAGAGAAGGTGGAGCTACCCACCGGGATTGAAAGCAGATACTATCAATCGACCTTTCCCGTGGAATTCGCCAAGGGCGATGCTCATGAGAACGCCACGTTGACCGTTATGGAGAAGGATAACACTCTTATTCAATTTTTCGACGAGAAAGACAATCCGATGTCGCTTATGGACAATGGCGTGCTGGTACCCAAATCGTATGCGGATCACTATAAGGTTGCGATAGGAGATACGATCCGAATTCGATTCACTGATCCTTCGTTTGCGAATAAAACGGTCGATATGAAGGTTGCACAAATATCTAATCAGTATTCCAATCCGTCTTTCTTTTGCTCGATAGCGTATCTGGAGAGTTTTGGGATCGACTACAACCCAACCACTATTCTAGTGAAAGCTAGCAATGCCACAGACCTTACTAACGTACGACAGTTCTTCGAACAAGACAATCTGGTAGATACAATCGCGGACAAGGATGATTTGAAAAAATCTGCACAATTTATTATGAAGCAGAATAGTTTTATCTTTATCATGTTTATCATTAGTGCTGTTATTCTTTCGTTTGGCGCCATCTACACCATATCCTCCATCAACATTTATGAAAGAAATCGCGAGCTGGCTACTCTTAAGGTATTGGGTTATCAAAAATTTAAAATAAATAGACTTATCTTCTCTGAAAACATGATACTCACCACCTTTGCGGTCATTATAGCACTGCCGATCAGTGTATACATGTATTCCATTATCATTGAGGCGCTGTCGAGTACCCATCAACAAATCCCAGATCAGATAAATATATTTGTTATGCTAATTTCAATCATGATTGCATTTTTGCTTACCACGCTCTCTAACTTGATGCTTCGGAGAAAGGTTTCCCGAATTAATATGATTGAATCGTTAAAAAGTTTAGAATAAATCGGGCGGTAAAGAGTGAATTATTGCCAATTATATAAAAACGACAATTGTGATTTGATTTCACACATAGTAAGTCGTTCTTCAAATATGTCTTGATGCCTATTGGAAAATCAAAGGTAAATTTTTGGTGAAACACTGCAAGCCTTCGAGCTGTAGTGTTTTTTACTATATCCACCTAAGTATTTGTTTGTTATTCATATAACCGGCTTAAACAGATCTAGAGCTGGGCTGGTTAAGGGGTTAGAGTTTCTGGGGCAGATAGGAGCCAAAGAGGGAAATCGCCGCATCTGCGCTATAACCGTCATCGCCCTGCCAGGTTGCAGCAAAGTGGAAGTCGCTGTACCCGCCTCTGCTTTTTCGTGGCGTATCCTGCGGCACAAGCAGACCGGATGCCCCCCAGATTTCGAGGATGGCGTCGCGTTCCTGTTTGCTCGAAGGAAACAAGCCTTTCCAGCGTTTCTCCAACCCGCGTGCGCTGTCGTGAGGCTCGCAGGTTTGTGCTGCTTCAAGCATGCTCACAAGTATAGCGATGTCTGCGTCAGTCACTTCATAGATGGCTTCCTTGCTAGCCAGCAGTAGATCCAGATCCATCAGGCAGTATAACAGGTTGTTGTGGCGGACTCCACCCCATTTCACCCGTTCAAAGTTCAATACGTTCAGATCGACGTCCGTGTACGTCTTGTCCGATTGCAGGCGCAGGAAGTTACAATCCCCACAGGAGCTGGTGTTGGCATGCAGTGCTCGGCGTTCCTCATAGGTATGCAAAGGCAGCTGCAATGTTAAAGCCCAGCTGGAAAGGGCGCTGCGCAGATAACCTTTTTTGGTAGATAAACTGTGTAAAAATGCTGATACTACCCGTCGCTTGATGGAGTTGTCCTGATGAATCTCATGCAAACGCGCGACGATCTCATCATGGGTAATGGTCAGTGGATCGAACATGACCCCTCTGCTTTTGGCATATTCAAAGTCATCCCCTGAGAAGGGAGCAGATATTGTTTTCCAGCCGCCGCTTCCCCAAAAGGTGCCTAGCAGAATTTTTGCTGCTTTTTTATCCAAGAAATCAACCTCCTTTATACAATCGATAAGATGATGGATCGCATGATTAAGCTTCGTTTTCCTTAATGTACATATTCCTTGGTTGTATTCAGAATCAGTTCAACAAGACCGGGAAAACGGGAGTTCAAGTCTTCTTTTCGCAGAGAATAAAAGTGCTGTTTGCCTTCAATGCGAGGTCGGATAAGGCCTGCTTCACGTAAGATTTTGATGTGATGAGACAACGTTGATTTGGAAATATGGTCTACTTCGAAGGCGGAACAGTTTTTCTCGCCAGAGCTGGCCAGACAGTGTGCAATTTTCATCCGTACCGGATCACCGAGTGCGTTGCAAACCGTGGTCAGATTCAATTCCGAAGCCATAGGTATCGTTGGAGTTTTCATATCTATGACGGTAGCATATTCGACAAGCTCTTTCAATGTTTGATTATTTTCGAACTGAGGGTTGTTCTGGGGACATAAAATGTGGTACATTTCATCTCATTTAGTTTGAAATTTTTCGAACTATAAAATATAGAATCGGATGGCAATACTTCTAGGAGGAATAATGATGAGCACAACAAGCACTACAACAATGTTAAACAACTATTTCCGTTTATTTGACGCTTCCCGTACAGACAAACGTGCGATGCAGGATCTGTTGTCCCTGTTTACACCGGATGCAGAGATTGTGCTGAATGGCACCAGCAGAACCGGATTTGATGGTTTTATGCAAGCTTTCTATGAATACAATAGCGATGTAAAACATATGTGGGACGAGTGGAAGCTTCAACCGGACGGCAGCTATCAAACGAACTGGGCGGTATGCGGACAAGCGGTAGACGGAACGGTATATGCCAAAACAGGCATCGATATCGCTCGTGTGAATGAGGCGGGGCAGATTGTATATCTGGAAAATGTGCAGGCGGATAAGGATGCATTCAGCAAATATAACCAGTAAATTTCAGGTGTCTACAGACATCCTATAACTCCACAGCAGCTTTATGCGGTGGAGTTTTGTTATGCCCGTATGTGAAGGGTGTTGAGGCGTAACGTGGATCAGGCTTATTATATTTTGTGAAAAAAGCCCGCATGAAAAAGGCCGTTCCCCGTTGCACTCGGGGACGGCCTTCATGAATATGCATCAGACTGATTATCGGGATGTCATATGTTATTCCGAACCGGGCGCAGCCCCCAGCGGCCATCCTAGAATGGATAGGGTGAACGGCGACTTCCAACGAACCTCACACACGCTATTGGAGGGTATTCGGCATAATCATGTTTTTAACGAATCCCGGGCACCCTATTGCCCTGTATTTTCAAATTATAGGCAGATATATGCTGCATCAGCTGATATTAGGTGGCTGAAGTTCGTTAGAACACTAAAACAAGCTCTAAACCTCTAATAAGGTGTGCACGGTTCGTTAGCTTATGGCGTTTGGCAGAAGGGAGGCGCGGTCTGTGATGAACTGGTCCACTTGTCTACTCATACACCATCCAATTCACTTACTTCTGCATCGTTTTATTCTGAAAAGCAGCGATATCGGCATACTCCTCTTCAAACTTGCGGGAGATGCGGATGAAGATCGGCAGCAGTTCGCGATAGATGCGAACGCTATCCGGGTCTGGCTGATGACGATGGGTCGATCCAATCATGCCGGAGACGGCGCTGAGGGAATCGATGCGCCCAAGAGCATAAAGCCCTAACACTGCTGCCCCAAGGCAGGAGCTTTCGATACTTTCAGGAATGATGACATCCTGGTCAAAAATATCAGCCATCATCTGTCGCCACAGCTCAGAGCGGGCGAAGCCGCCAGTCGCCTGAATCTTTTTGGGACGCCCGATTTTCTCTTCAATCGCCAGCATGACGGTGTACAAGTTGAACAAGACACCTTCGAGAGCAGCGCGAATCATATGCTCCTTCTTATGATGCAGCGTCAGGCCGAAGAATGAACCACGTGCATTCGGATTCCAGAGTGGGGCCCGCTCACCCGTCATGTACGGATGGAACAGCAGGCCTTCCGAACCTGGAGGTACATTTTCGGCGACACGGGTCAATACTTCATACGGATCAATGCCGAGTCGTTTCGCTGTTTCTACCTCGGATGCAGCAAACTCATCCCGAATCCAACGGAATATCACCCCGCCATTGTTGACCGGACCGCCAATCACCCACGCATCCTCCGTGAGCGCATAGCAGAAGAAACGCCCTTTCGGATCCGTGACCGGCTTGTCCACGACGGTACGAATCGCTCCGCTGGTCCCGATGGTAACCGCTACAACGCCTGGGTCAATGGCGTTAACACCCAGATTGGAGAGCACGCCGTCACTTGCCCCGATGACAAATGGCGTCGAATCCGCAATACCCATCTCCTTGGCGTACTCAGGATTCAAACCTTTCTTAAGTACATGTGTCGTCGGCACAAGGCGGGACAGATGATCCGGAGTGATGCCTGCGACATGGAGAGCTTCCTCGTCCCAGTCGAGTTTCTCCAGATTCATGAGTCCGGTGGCGGAGGCCATGGAGTGATCAATGACGTATTCAGAAAATAATTTATAGAAGACATATTCTTTCATGGATATGAATTTGTGCGTCTGTTGGAACAGTTCCGGTTGATCCCGGGTGAGCCACATGATCTTGGTGAGAGGGGACATCGGATGAATCGGCGTACCTGTTCTCAGATAGATTTCGTGACCATTCATCTCCGATTTGAGTACTTCGGTCCACTCGGCACTGCGATTATCTGCCCAAGTCATGGCCCGCATCAGCGGTTTGCCGTGTTGATCGACAGGCAGAATGCTGTGCATGGCCGAACTGAACGATACAAACAGGATTTCATCCGGTTTGATGCCCGCTTTGGAGGTCGCTTGTTTAACTGATTCTACGACGGCTTTGAAAATATCTTCTGCATCCTGCTCTGCAATCGCAGGAGTAGGAGTATACAGCGGGTAATCGGCACCGCCTTGAGCCACGATGGTTCCGTTCTCTTCAAACAGGACGGCCTTCGTGGAGGTGGTGCCGATATCTACGCCGATCATATAGGGTGAAGAAGCCATTTTGTCATCCCTCTTTCTTGAATATATAAGTGAATGAATGCTGTTACACGTTAACACTCCGGGTACAGAAAGCCTTCCGATCGCTGTTATCCCCAAATTTCTTTATCTCCTCTTCAAAAGGAGAAATTTGGTTATAAATGCGAAGCATATGCTTCCGAAGTAGCTTTCCTCTGGAAAGCTTTTAACTTCATTTCTTCAGGCCCTTTCTGTCCCCTCCGCCCACGTGGCGCTATTCATCCAACTTATATGGCATCTGGTATTTATCTATAGATAAGAATATCAGACTTGAGGGATGGATCAAAATGCGCTATCCCTAATCCTTTACAGCTCCTGCAGCAATATCCGAAATAAACTGACGGCTGATGAACAGGAACATTACGATCAGTGGAATAACAGCCAGCAATGTACCCGCGATAACCATTGCGTAATCCGTATTGTACAGTCCGTTTAATTGAGACAACGCAATCTGCAGTGTATACTTTCGTGCATCCGTCAAGACGATCAGGGGCCAGAGATAATCATTCCATACGCCAATAAACGTAAACGCACCGAGGAAAGCAAACGCAGGCCGCAGAATGGGTAGCGCCACATTCCAATAGAGCCGGAAAAAATTACAGCCATCGATTCGCCCGGCATCCAGCAGGTCATTCGGTATCGACTCCGTGGCGTATTGGCGAATCCAGAAGATCCCGAAGGCGTTCACCATGCCCGGAATAATGAGGGCTTTGAAGGAACCAACCCATCCGAATGTCGCCATCAGCACGAAGGAAGGGACCAGCGACAGCTGGGAAGGCACCATCATGGTGGCGAGCAGCAGGACGAAGAGCCATTTTTTGCCCGGGAATTCAAACTTCGCAAACGCAAACCCCGCCAATGAGTCAAAAAACAGCACCAGTACCGTTACCAAGCCCGACACAAACAACGTATTCATGAATGCGCCCCAGAAGTCAATCTGCTGTAGTACTCGACTGACATTATTCCATAGCTCGCTCCCAAACCAGAGTCTGGGTGGGAATGTATAAATTTCGGACGTCGTCCGGGTGGACATTACAATCAGCCAATAGAACGGGAACATGGAAATGAGCATGCCCCCGATAAGACCGGTATACAGCACCAACGATTTGAGAGATTTGGACGTCATGAGCGCTCCCCCCTTGTCACATCAGGATGACTTGCCTTGAACGAGCTTCCAGTTCACAATCGAGAACAGGGCGATAATGAGGAACATGCCCCAACCAACCGCAGCACCGTAACCAAAATAGTTGTTTATAAACGATTCTCGGTAAAGGTACAATACAATCGTCATCCCGGCTGCACCTGTACCGCCATCGTTACCCACGAGAATTTGAGGTTCGGTGAACAGTTGCATGCCGCCGATCGTTGATGTGATCACAGTGAACAGAATGACGGGACGCAGCATTGGAATCGTAATTCGGAAAAAGGACTGTATTCCGGATGCACCGTCAATCTTGGCAGCCTCGTACAATGTCTGCGGGATGCTCTGAAGTCCGGCCAGATAGATAACTGCGTTGTATCCTGTCCAGCGCCAGACGACCATGGAGGAGATTGCCACTTTAATACCCCAGGGTGCGTCCAGCCATTCCACCACGGGAAGTCCGACGGACTGTAGCAGATAGTTGAGGAAGCCATAATTGTTGGCAAACAAGGCACCGAAGATAATGGCCACGGCCACGATGGACGTCACGTTCGGCAGGAAATATCCCACGCGAAACAGCGTACGGAACTTCACAAAAGGGGCATGCAGTAGAAACGCAATGATCAGTGCAAAGAACAACATCGGAATGGTAGCGTAAATCCAGATCATGAATGTATTGCCCACGGCTTGCCAGAATTCAGCATCGGTCAGCATATATTTAAAATTGTTTAGTCCGTTATAGGTCATTACACCAATGCCATCCCACTTGTGGAAGGCCAGATATAAGGAAAATGCAATCGGAAACAGCCCAAACACGGCAAACAGAATGTAAAACGGGGAGATCGCCACATAGAGTGCACGATGTTCCCACATCCGGGACAAGAGTGATTTCTGCCGATCCAAATCCGGACTTGCCTTCCCCGGATCCGGAGTGAGGCGAGGTTCGGTTACAGCCATATGAATTCCTCCTTTGCGGATTGCCATCTCATAAGAGTGTCTGAATTAACGCTGTAACTCCCGCTCAACACGTTGAACCGTATCGGGCCATACCTGCTCCGGATTGGCATTTTGCTTCGCGATATCATTCAGCCGCCGAGTAATGATGTTGTGCACCGAAGGGTACCGTTCGCCAAAGAAAGCCTCGGGCACATGCTGTGCCGATTCGGCAAATACAGGTCCTGTTGCCTGTCCGCCGAAGAAGGGTTCTTCTTCTTTCATCGCCGGTGTATCAAACACACCAGGTGCCGAAGGAAACAGGTTCAACGTCTTATATTGTTCAAGCTGGTTATCCGGGCTTTGCAGCCACTGGATGACCTCGAACGCTTCTTTTGGGTGTTTGCTTGACTTCAAAATGGACAGGAATGATCCACCGTTATTGCCATCTCCACCAGGAGCGCGAGTGACTCGCCACTTGCCAGATGTATCCGGCGCGGCTTCCTGCAGTACTTGCTTCATCCAGACAGCTCCCACAAAGGAAGCAATCTCACCATTATTCATCGCTGCGTTCCAGCCCGGCGTCCAGCCGTCTGCATTAGCGAGCAGCCCTTTTTGCTTGAAGGATACGGCGGTATCCCAGCTCTGCTTGACGAGTGGAGAATCCATACCGATAAACGAGCCGTCAGGACGGAAATACCGTTCGGTTCCTTGCGATAACACTTGATTGTAAACGGTTCCAATATTGTCGGTTAGAAATACTTTGCCTCCGAACTTTTCCTTAATCTTTTCTCCTGCAGCAGAATAGGCATCCCAGTTGTTGATCTGATGAGCCACTTCTTCAGGCTCGGAAGGCAATCCGGCCTCTTTAAATAGATCTGCACGGTAGAAGAGGGCTGTCGGTCCTGTATCCATAGGGAAACCGATCATTTGTCCATCCGGTGTAACGCCTTGCTTCCATTTCCAATCCAGATATTGGTCTTCGACGTCACCTGCGCCGAGATCATACAGATTATAGAAACGGTCCTCGCTGGGAAAGAGCTCCATGATCCAATCGTTCAATGCGACAATGTCCGGCTCACCTGAGCGCGCAGCGAGTGTCGTTTTGAGTTTTGCCTTGAAATCACCACCGATTTTCTGGGCGGTCAGTTCAATATTGGGGAACTTTTCCTTGGCCTTGGCAATCAGCTTATCATCGATGGAACGGTTCCAGTACCACAATGTAAGCGCTACCTTTTTGTTGCTCGATGAATCGTTCTGTCCCGGCCATATGGAGCATCCGCTCACCAGCATGACACAGACTAGCAGAATGGCTGTCCAGCATGTTCTTTTCCGGCGGATCATGTGATAACCCCCTCATCGTTAAGTTCGAGGCATGAAGTGCGATGGACTACAACATAAGTGTATGAGCAGTTTATAAACTCATACCCAATATTCCTGAAATGAAACACAAATTTGTGTCGGTTACGTATCATAAATTTATTAGTTACTTTAAAAACAAAAGTTACTTGACACAACATAATTTTTATTCTAAACTTGCTTACATAAAGTAACTAATGATGATGACAATAATATAGATACGTATGATATGCAATCCAGTGATCCATTTTCCGTCTGGATGCGAATCAATTCATAACCAAGATGGCTTAACAGGAGGAAATTACTAATGATTAATTCACATATTATTCAACTGCTTGCCCCCAAAATTCAGACTTTTCCGAGTGGAAAAGAATTCATTTATCTTGTAGGGCCGATTAAACTTCCGGTGAATCTTGATGGAGAGACACATACCTTCCAGTGGTACAGCTGGATGAAATCGGAGAAAGCCATGGAAAGCCGCGAGCTGATTGAATCTCTTGCTACTGCCGAACTGGCCGAACGTCAGCAATCCAGCGTATTGGTGTACGGTGAGTTTGCCGAAGCACAGGAAGCGCTGATTCGGATGCACAGCATCTGTCATACAGGCGACATTTTTGGTAGCAAACGTTGTGACTGCGGCTTCCAACTGGAGCAATCGATGAAGATGATTGCTGCCCATGGAGCAGGCGCACTCTTCTATCTGGCGAACCATGAGGGCCGTGGCATCGGTCTGTTCAGCAAAGCGATGGCATACCTGCTGCAAGAGGAAGGTCTGGATACCGTTGACGCCAACCTGCAACTTGGGTTTTCAGACGATGCTCGTAATTATGATGATGCCATTGCCGTATTGCGGGCACTTCGTACAGCTCCCGTTACATTGATCACCAACAATCCACGCAAGCTTGCTGCTTTGCAGGAAGCTGGACTGAATGTGGGTGGACGTGTGCCACTGTGGGGAGATCGCTCGTCCTTCAACGAAAAATATTTGCAGACCAAAGTGAGCCGTTCCGGTCACTTGGCAGAAAATGATGCATGGGCTGGCAAAGACACCTTGCTTCCGCATGCCCAAGCCTAAAAGGTTGATCAATATGATTTTGGATAAAAACCTGTTTGCTATACTGTCCAATAAACAGGACAATTTAAGCTGTTTGTGTATGCTCCTTCTGGGCTATACATGAACAGCTTTTTTGAGTTTAGAAAATGGAACGGTCCCGTATTACACCAAGAATTGATCTGACGGTCCTGACTTTGCTTGCCGTTCATACCATACGAACTATACAATAAAGGCATCTGATTTATGCGGGAGGAACGAAGGTGCCATTTGAGGGACAGTATGTGTTACCGGCTGCCAAGAGCATGAAGCAGTTTGAAGCAATGATTGAAGGCCCTTACACCTATGGGGTTATGCTGGATACGCATATTGCGCAGCTTCATAGTCTGCTGGAAGAAGCACGGCGACGTGGCAAGAAAATAGTACTGCATGCCGATCTGGTGCAGGGGCTGAAGAACGATGAATATGCGGCAGAGTATTTATGTCAGCATATTCGTCCAGCTGGGCTGATTTCGACGCGAGCCAGTGTAATTCAGAAGGCGAAACAGAAGGGGATTACAGCCATTCAGCGTGTCTTTCTGCTGGATACAAATGCGCTGGAGAAAAGTTATCTTTTGCTGTCCAAGACCCAACCGGATTATATTGAAGTACTGCCCGGTGTGATCCCGCATATTATTGCAGAAGTATCCATACGGACAGGTATACCCATTATTGCAGGTGGGTTGATTCGCTCAACGGAAGAGGTTGAACTGGCGCTGGAAGCCGGAGCTACCGCAGTAACCACTTCCAACGTGGACCTGATTCGGCACTACAAGAAATCGCATACAGAATATAAGCAGTAATCCCACAACAGGAGGTTGTCTGTATGGAAAAATATATATTGGCCCTAGATCAGGGGACGACGAGCTCCCGGGCTATTCTGTTTAACCGGAGCGGTGAGATTGTGCATATTGCACAGCAGGAATTTCCGCAGTACTTTCCCAAGCCGGGCTGGGTGGAGCAGAACGCCAATGAAATTTGGAGCTCCATTCTGGCAGTGATGACTTCATGTCTGGCCGAAAGTGGAATCAAACCGGTCCAGATTGCCGGCATTGGCATTACGAACCAGCGGGAAACGGTTGTGGTATGGGACAAAGAAACGGGCCGGCCCATCTATAATGCAGTAGTCTGGCAGTCCAGACAAACGGCTGATATTTGTGATGATCTGAAAACGAAGGGACTGGGTGACCTTTTTCATCGCAAAACGGGCTTACTCATTGACCCTTATTTCTCGGGAACCAAGGTGAAGTGGATTCTCGATCATGTGCCTGGTGCCCGGGAGCGTGCAGAGAAGGGTGAACTTCTGTTTGGGACGATCGACAGTTGGCTGATCTGGAAACTGAGCGGTGGTACTCATGTCACCGATGTATCTAATGCTTCCCGCACATTAATGTACAACATCTATGATCTGCAATGGGATGATGAATTGCTGCATATCCTGGATATTCCCAAAGCGATGCTGCCTGAAGTACGCGGTTCATCTGAAGTGTACGCACATACGGTTGACTACCATTTCTTCGGTCATCAGATTCCGATTGCCGGAGCAGCAGGAGATCAGCAGTCGGCATTATTCGGTCAGGGCTGTTATACGAAGGGGAGCATGAAAAATACATACGGCACCGGATGTTTCATGCTTATGAATACCGGAGAACAACCCGTACAGTCCAACCATGGCTTGATTACAACTATTGCATGGGGCATTAATGGCAAGATCGAATATGCATTGGAAGGCAGTATTTTTGTCGCAGGTTCGGCGGTACAGTGGTTGCGTGATGGCTTACGGATGCTTCGTTCCTCAAAAGACAGTGAGGACTATGCGGCACGTGTATCCTCTACAGATGGTGTTTATATGGTGCCTGCATTTGTGGGTCTGGGCAGCCCTTACTGGGACAGTGAGGTTAAGGGAGCGGTGTTTGGTTTGACGCGAGGAACCACCAAAGAACACTTTATTCGTGCAACCCTGGAAGCACTGGCGTATCAGACCAAGGATGTACTGGAGGCGATGGAATCCGATTCAGGTATTCCGGTGAATGCCTTGCGCGTAGATGGGGGAGCAGCGGCCAATGATTTTCTGATGCAATTCCAGAGTGATATTCTGAATATCCCTGTGGAGCGTCCCAATGTAAACGAAACGACAGCATTAGGTGCGGCTTATCTGGCAGGACTTGCAGTAGGTTATTGGAATAGCGCGGATGAATTGGCGGATCACGAGAATACGGAGCGTGTCTTCCAACCGGCTATGGCTGAAGAAGAGCGTACAGAACTGTATGCAGGGTGGCAACGTGCAGTGAAGGCTGCGATGGTTTTCAAATGAGTGGATTATATTTAAATGGGCATTTGTACTTTTTCGATAAAGTTCTACAATAAATGATATTTATTGGTGGAAAATGATGCATAACTTACAGGGTTTATTTTCCTGGATAAGAGAAAACATGTACCCACTATAAGGAAAAATAAATGATTAGTGGATCAGTTTGAAATTCCATCCGTAGGCAGAACAACTTTTTGAAATTTTTTTGAATAATGTGTCATTTCAGGCCTTCACGCCGCCTTAAATGTGTGATAGGATTAAGTCACAAGTTAAAAAATGATGTCTGGAGATCGGGAGAGACCACGTGCCGCTCAGCAATTGCTGAAGCGAATGACGTGGTCTTTTTTTTGTGCTTTTGTGGGTAAAACACAGGTAATCAATGGGAGGAATCAGGATGACAACATCGTTCTCGGCAGAAAAGCGTACGGAATATCTGGATCGGATGGCGAATGCACATTTTGACATATTGATTATTGGTGGAGGAATCACGGGAGCCGGGATTGCGCTGGATGCTGCTTCCCGCGGATTGAAGACAGCACTGGTGGAAATGCAGGATTTTGCGGCAGGCACTTCCAGTCGTTCGACGAAACTGGTGCATGGCGGGCTACGGTATCTGAAGCAGTTTGAAGTGAAAATGGTGGCTGAGGTGGGACGGGAGCGAGCGGTGGTGTACGAGAATGGGCCACATGTGACGACACCTGAACCGATGCTTCTCCCCATCTATACGGCGGGTACCTTTGGCCGTTTCAGCACATCCATTGGTCTGATGGTTTACGACCGGCTTGCCGGAGTGAAGCGTAGTGAACGACGCCAAATGTTAAATGCCGGAGCCGTCTCAGACAGTGAGCCTTTGCTGCGCAAGGAAGGACTGCTGGGTGGTGGACGTTATGTGGAATACCGAACGGACGATGCCCGGCTTACCATTGAAGTGATGAAGGAAGCGGTGCAGCGCGGTGCACTGGCTGTGAACTATGTGAAGGCAGCAGCATTCCTGAAGGAGAATGGGGTCATCACCGGAATTCAGGCTGTGGACCAGATCAGCGGTCAATCTTATGATCTGCGGGCAACCAAGGTGGTTAATGCTTCCGGTCCATGGGTGGATGAGCTGCGCAAGATCGATGGTTCGCGCCAAGGAAAAACGTTGCAGATGACGAAAGGTATTCATCTGGTATTTGACGGTACGCGTTTCCCGTTAAGGCAGGCTGTATATTTTGATACACCGGATGGACGAATGGTCTTTGCTGTACCAAGGGATGGCAAAACTTATGTAGGAACCACAGATACCGTCTTCGAAGATGATCCCGCACACCCGTTAATCTCCGAGGCAGACCGGGATTATGTCATCGATGCCATCAACGGCATGTTCCCAGGCGTTCGGATTCGTGACGAGGACGTGGAGTCCGGTTGGGCAGGTGTGCGTCCATTGATTCATGAGGAAGGCAAAGGACCCTCCGAAATTTCGCGCAAGGATGAAGTCTGGGTAGCCCCTTCGGGGTTGATTACAATTGCCGGGGGGAAATTAACCGGGTACCGCAAAATGGCCGAGATGGTTGTTGATCTCGCTGCTCGCCAATTGGAGCAGGAGACGGGGGTACCTGTTGGACCATGTATAACGAAAAAGATGCCGATCTCCGGAGGCGATGTTGGCGGTTCTGCCGGATTTGGTGCGTATGCTGAACGCAAGATTAAGGATGGCGTCGCACTTGGACTCGACAGATCTGCTGCGGAACGATTAGCCCGAATATATGGTTCCAATGTGGACGCACTGTACGAGCGGATGCCTGATCCCCGGGCAAAGGCCGAGCTGCATGGCATGCCGCAGGAGCTGCTGCTAATGCTGCGTTATGCCATAGAAGAGGAGATGGCTCTGACACCGGCAGACTTTTTTGTGAGACGCACCGGAGACCTGTTTTTCCGCATTGATGAAGTCCGTAAGTATAAGGCTGTGGTTATTCAGTATATGGCTGAACGCCTGGATTGGCGGGAGGAGCAAGCGATTCGGTTTGCGAATGAACTGGATCAGTTGCTCATGGAAGCATCGGGCAAAATTTAATGCAGGATTTCGCATCTGGGGGTCGAATGGAACATGTAAGCGTGTAACAAGGAGAGGGGTTTACATCTATGACTTTACAGATCGGAATCATTGGAACAGGTTGGTTCAGCAAGTTACATGCAGATATTCTGGCGCGAATGGAAGGCGTTCGTGTAGCAGCTGTCTGCGGAACAACGCTGGAGAAGGCAGAGGCTATGGCTTCCGTCTATGATGCTGTTGGCTACGGTGAACTTGAACATATGTTGGATGGTGAAAAGCTGGATGCAGTCTATATCTGTGTTCCTCCCATGTCTCATGGATCGATTGAAGCTGAATTGATTCGTCGGGGTATCCCGTTCCTGGTGGAGAAACCGCTGAGTACAGGCATGGATATTCCCCATCAGGTGCTGGATCAGGTTCAGAAGTCCGGATTATTGACATCGGTAGGTTATCATTTCCGTTATCAGGAGGCTGCACAGGTACTGAAAGAAGCGATGAAAGAGCAGACCGTCGGCATGGCGCTTGGGCGCTGGATGGGCGGAATGCCAGGAGTCGCTTGGTGGCGTCGCCAGGAAGGCTCCGGGGGACAGTTTGTGGAACAGACGACCCATATTGTGGATTTGCTGCGGTATTGTGCTGGTGAAGTGACAGAGGTATACGCTGTAGCGGCCCAACGCAGTATGCATGAAAAGCATGAACATGTCACGGTAGCTGATGTGGCGAATGTAACGCTTAAGCTGGAGAGTGGAGCGATCGCAAGCATTGCCAACACCTGCCTGCTGCCAGATGGTGAGGGCGGTGCAGGGCTCCAGTTCTACACGGATGCGGGGGTCTGGGACTGGACACCTGAACGTCTTCTTCTGCCGAGTGCTGCCCCTCATGCGATGGCAGGTCTGGAGATTCCGGCAGGGCATAACCCGTATGAGCGGGAAAATGAAGCGTTCATTCACGCCCTTCGTACCGGAGATCGTTCACGGATTTTGTCTGACTATGCGGATGCCTGCCGTACGCAGGAAATTACAACGGCGGCACTAGTTTCGGCAGATTCCGGCTTACCGGTACAGCTTCAGCCATCCAAACACCTCTCGCATTAATCCTTTTATAACTTAATTCAAGAAATATAAACCCGTAAAAAAGACGCCTGAATCTGAACTGATCCGAAGATCAGTTCAATTCAGGCGTCTTTGTGTTGTACATGAATCAGAATCTGGCTACTTAGTAGACTGCTGCTGTTTCAACCAGTCTGAGGACCAGTTGTAAATCTGATTAATGACGGGTTCAATAGCTCTGCCTTTGGGTGTCAATTCATACTCTACGCGAGGCGGAATTTCAGGATACATATGGCGGGTTACGATGCCTTCCATTTCCATTTCCTTCAGACGTTCGGATAACAACCGACCGCTAATCGCCATTTCTGCTTCCAGTTCTGTGAATCGTTTGGGTCCGGATAACAGTTGGTACATGATGAGCAGTACCCATTTCTTGCCGATGATATCCATGGCTTGCGTAATGAGACAGGGACTTGGTGATTTTACTTTTCTCAGCTTCAACGTGTTCACCTCGATTCAAGTAAGTATTGATGGATTTCCTCGTATATATAAAAGTGCGTGGCTTTCTGCCGCTCTGACCAGAGTAAGGGACAATGAAGTCAACATGTTACTACAAAATGTACTGTAACATACCTTTTGTATGTATTATACACTATTCGTCAAAAAATTACTTGAATAAATAATGTTATTATTATATACTCGCTTCATAAAAGTAAGTTAATGATTATTAATATGCATAATATCAGCACGTACCATTTTCGCAGTGCAAACTGCCCATATTAAAAATAGAGTTACGTTGTAACTTTTACATAGATTGCTTTTTTATAAAACAGATGGATATGGACATTCATTTTCAGGAGGATTATACATATGAACAAAGGCATAAGAATTTTGGGATATATTGCGTTGGTTGTGCTTGCAGGTGTATTTGTAATGGCAGGGTTTAACAAGGTTAGTGGAGCTGAGATGATGGTGCAGACTTTTGAAGGTTTCTCCTATCCTACATGGACAATGTATCTCATTGGTACAGTAGAGCTGCTCAGTGCGGTAGGTCTATTGATTCCACGAACTCGTATTCTAGCTTCGGGAGTACTGACGTTCATTCTGATTGGGGCTGTGGGGAGTCATCTGATTTATGGGCAATATGCAGCTGTTCCTTTCCCGGCGGTGTTACTGGTTGCCAACATTGTCGTTCTTATCATGGGTATGCGTAAACTGGAAGCAGAAGAATTGGAGATAGAGCTCGTGCAGGTCTAAGGGTAAGCCTTGAAGTGAAGATATTGAAAAAGATGACCACTGTGATTAAGCGGTAGTCGTCTTTTTTAATAATTTAACTCAAAAAAAAGAAGAACCCACGGAGTTCAAAGGGTTCTCTTGCAACGGGACTTCTTGAAACGGAAGGTCTCCTGATTATAAATAATCGAATAAAATCTTATTATAGTAGTTTTTTAAGTTGGGAGACGCGTCCTTGGCTAATGCCAAGCTTTTCCGCAATTTGCTGTTGAGCCAAACCGGGATTCTGTTCAACAATTTCCTTCATCTGTTGTAGCATGCGTGCCGTCTTCGGCCGCAGGTCCGGATACTCTTGGTTGGCAGCTGTAGCCCCTTCTTCCCAAGTGGGAGACGAGACTGTAGCGGATTCGGTAGCAGGACGCTCCACGGGTGCAGGAGCCTGTTTGTTCTGAGGAACGAACCATTCGGGAGTGTCATCCGGGTGTTTTAATTGAATTGCACAAGTCCGGCAGATGAATTGCTCTTTGAAATACATTTCCGTATCCACATCACCGCAAAACACACACAACGTTGATTTATACTTTCTCAAAATCAACTCTTTCCCTTCAATGAAAAACTCGAGCGGATCGCCGATATGGATTTCCATCGTATCCCGCATTTCTTTGGGAAGGACAATTCGTCCAAGGCGGTCCAGAGATCTCTTCATTCCGGTTCTTTTCATCGCATCTCCCCCGCAATATTCACAATTAAAACCTGTCCTTATTGTAAGGAAGAAAGGGCTTTAATACAACAATAATATTTCAAGAAATAGGGTTAATTCCATCTATTATGGGAAAATAAGTTTAGATAGTATGGGTGCAACCGCTAATGTGAACAATGCAGCCAGTACCATGGAGATACTGGAGATGGTTCCCGTCAGTGAACTGAGCTCAAATGCCTTGGATGTGCCTGTTCCGTGGGCACCGGTTCCAAGCAGCGTTCCACGTGCAATCTCGCCATCGATACGCAGCATTTTCACAATGGATGGCCCCATAATTGCTCCCAACAAACCGGTCATGATGACAAAAACCGCCGTAACCGCCGGAATGCCTCCAATGGTAGCCGATACATTCATCGCAATTGGGGTCGTGATTGATCTGGGAATCAGACTGTGAATGAGTCCGGAGTCCAGGCGCAACCATTTGGCGAGCAGTGCAGAAGAGAGGACCGCTACCACGGAGCCTGTCATAACGCTGAAGACGATCTCGGAAATATGTTTTTTGAGTACATGGAAGAAAGTATAGAGCGGAATAGCAAAGGCTACCGTTGCCGGTTGAAGCAGCAAACTTAGCCATTTACCACCACTGCTGTATGCTGCGTAATCCGTGCCTGTTGCGAGCAGCACACCGACGACAAGAAGTGGCGTAATGAGCAGCGGAGACAGATACACTTTGGGCAGGTTGCGATACATGCGTTTGGCGACCCAGTAAATACCGACGGTTAACAAGAGACAGAGGAATCCAATCATCCGGTGTGACGCTCCTTTCGTTTGGCGATTCGGGTGGCAACAAGGCCCGTACAGGCCATGACCAGAAATGTGCTAAGCAGAACAATAAACAGAATTTGCAGTCCGTCTTGCTCCAGCATGGGCATGTAGTTCATAATGCCAACGGCTGACGGGATGAAAAACAGCAATAGTTCACCGAGCAGCCAGGCAGCTCCAATTTCAATCCAGCGCAGCTTCACGACCCGGGTCTGAAGCAAGATGAACAGCACGATCATGCCGAGTATAGAACCTGGTACAGGTAGATGGAGAGCACGGGCCATCTGGTCCATGAGCAGTGAAAAGGCCATCAAGAGCGCAACTTGCAAAATGCCAAGGCCCCATTTCTTCACTTCAATCCCTCCTTGTATAATGAACGTGATGATTTTGAGTTGTTTATGAAAATGATTCACTTGATATCACAAATTTTACATCGCATTCTTTCATGAGTAAAATGCATATTAAGAATGTTTATCATTCCACTTATCTATGAGAGATGGGGATCAGACGATGGATATCCGCCATTTGCAATATTTTCTGGAAGTTGCTCGGCAGCAAAGCTTCACCAAAGCAGCGGAAGTGCTGTTCATTACACAACCGACGATTAGCAAAACGGTTAAAAGCCTGGAAGACGAACTGGGTGTAACCCTATTGGATCGTTATGGCAAGAAGGTCGCGTTGACGGATGCAGGGCATGTCTTTTTCCGGCAGGCGCTGGAGATTGAAAAGTCATTCCGCAGCTTATCGTCCGAGCTGGACGATCTGATGAATCTGAAGAAAGGACACTTGCGGATCGGTTTGCCCCCGATGGTAGGGTCCAGCTTTTTCCCGATGATTATTGGTGAATTTCATAAAGCTTACCCTCAGGTGACCATTCAACTGTTCGAGGATGGTGCGAAAAAAGTGGAGGCCGACGTGATTAGCGGTGAATTGGATATTGGTGTTGCCGTTCTTCCAACGGTGGATGAACTGGTGGATCATTTTGTTTTTGTAAAAGAGAAGCTGAATCTGCTCGTACATCCTTCGCACCCACTTGCGGGTAAAGAGTCTGTCGCGCTGCGCGAACTGGAGCATGATGCATTTGTGCTGTTCCGGGAGGATTTTGCGCTGCATGACCGAATTATCGCCGCCTGTCAGCATGTGGGATTCCAGCCTCGGGTAGTGTATGAAAGCTCCCAGTGGGATCTGCTCAGTGCGATGGTAGCGGCCAATCTGGGTGTGGCGTTGCTGCCAGAGACGATTTGCCGTGAGGTGGATCATATGCGTGTGCGCATTATACCCGTGATGGAACCTGTAATTCCATGGCAGCTCGGCATGATCTGGCGGAAGGATCGATATTTGTCCTTCGCAACCCGGGAATGGATCAGTTTCACACAGTCCATGCTGAGTGAATAAGAAAATCAGTGTAAACGGGGAAGAGGAACGGGAGAGATTGTTATCTATCTTAACTCCAGTAAAAGCTTTAGAACCATAATAAAAACACCCTCAACACGTGTTGAGGGTCGTTGCTTTTCTGTCTATTTATAAAACGAGTAATATTTATGTTCCTCTATATGAACAATAAGGGCAGCTACATACAGCGTACAAGCTAATGAAGCTAGTGAAGCTCTGGCTGTGTTTTTTTCAAATATGCACGCCAGGTAATACACCATTGTTTCGGGTCGTCCAAAGAGGATTCGTCATTGCGATGCACCGTGCTGTTATGCGGAGCTGATTTGACGATATCTGGCTGAGTATAGGCTTCATTCGAGATATGTTCCAGCGCATGGATATATTCGTCGAGATCCTCCTTGGAATAGGATTCCGTTGGCTCCAGTGTGAACGGCTGCGGAACAATATATGGATGATGAGAGGTCCAGTAATGCAAGCCAAAATCACACATTCTTCGCGTAATATCCTCCGTCGTCACTCCGGTCTCATCCGTGAGCTGTTTCCAGCTGTAGCGGACCTGTTCCAAACGGCGTCCTTGAACATATGGGGCACTCGCTCCACGTATTTGAACAATTTTATGATATAGATAGTTGTTATTCAGCACCGCCACCTGGGCAACATCCTTCAGGCCATCCGGTCCGAGACTCATTATCCAGGCGTAGGAGCGGAGTACTGTTTGGGCTACACCGTGAAAACTCCGTACCTTACCGATGCTGACTTCTGTTTGATCTCTTAAAATATAACGCCCGTCATCTTCCTTATCCACCAAAGGGCCGGGCATGAAATTTTTCAATTCTTCCGTCACTCCGAGGGCGCCCGTAGCAGGACCGCCGCACATATGGGGCGCAGCAAAGGTTTTGTGAAGATTGAAAAAGCACATATCAAAACCCGCTTCCTTCGCTCGTGTAATCCCGAGCAGGCCATTGGCGTTAGCCTGATCATAATAGCAGACACCACCGGCTTCGTGCACCACATCCGTAAATTCGCGGATACGATGATTGTAGATGCCTGTGTCCTCCGGGTTAGCCACAACAAATCCGGCTGTCCGCTCGGAAACAACACTCTTCAGTTTCTCAAGATCTGGGAATCCATCTTCGTCGGGATGCAACGTAATAATCTTATATCCCTTAACGGCAGCTGTGGCTGCTTGCGAAGGATGAGAGAAAATCGTGGTAATGATTTCATCACGTTGTTCACCTTCACCGCGAGAATCATGATAGGCACGGACGATGGAGGCCATCGCCAGAAGTGCCTGGGTTCCACTGCTTGGCTGAAAAGAGAACGCATCCATACCCGAAATCTCTCGCATTGCCAGATCGAGATTGTGGAAGATTTCCAGCATCCCCTGAACAGAATCCACATCCTGCAGCGGATGAAGCTCGGTCATACGCGGATTGCGGATAAGCATTTCGTTAATCCGGGGAATATATTTCATCGTGCAGGTTCCCTGCCCGATCTCCACGTTCATATCTGATCCCAGCGTTTCCTGGGATAATCTCAGATAATGCCGCAGTACCTTTGCCTGCCCGATTTCGGGCAAAGCGGGAACAGTGCGCCGCCACATGGATGCCGGTATGTTGTCTTCTGCGGAGCCTGCTTCAGCCGCTACAGCCACTTCCGTTCCCGGTGGAACGACGCCCCGCTCTCCGGGCCGGTGAAGTTCAAAGATAACGGGCTCATCCCATTTCGCTTGGTGAAAATTACGAACCTTATGATCTCTGCGAATCCGTTTCATGGCATTCAGTCCTCCTCTATATGATCATTATGATGTGCTGACAATGGAACGAAGAGTATCGACGAGTCGGTCTATATCCGCCTGGGTATGCGTTTCCGTGACGCAGTACAGTGCACATTGACCCCATGATGGGTAGGATAATGACAGATCCTTACCACCGAAAATTCCTGTCTCCATTAATTTCTGGTTGATCTCATCAACGCTTAGACCTGTATCATTAAAATCAACAACAAACTCTTTGAAAAAGGTGCCTTTTTCGAAGCGAAGAGACACCCCTGGAATTCGTGATATCTGTTTTGCAGCGTAGTGCGATTTCTGGATAATGGTGCTGCCAACTTCCTGCATTCCGGCAGGACCTAGGAGAGCCAGATATACTCCTGCGGTAATGCCCCATAAAGCGGTCTGGGTTCCTACCGATTCCTTGCCTTTCTCCCGAAGAGCGAATGAGGTACGTTCATAGGCAACGTCTCCGAAGCCGTATTCGCCTTCCACTTCGGTGGGCACGATGCCAAATAACCGGGAAGGGTATTCCATTACGTATTTTTCCTCATCACGTGTTGCAATAAAGCCAGCCTGCCCGCCGCCAAAATTCATATGCATCCCCAGCGGCTGTAGATCTCCACATATGATATCCGCGCCGTAACGACCCGGAGGCTCCAGAACTCCAAGTGAAATCGGATCAGCACCTACAATAGAAACAGCATTGATCTTATGTGCCAGTTCGGATATCTCAGCACCCTGATCCTCAATGATTCCAAGGTAACCGGGATTTTCAAAATAAATCGCCGCGATATCGTCGCTTAATTTGCTGCGCAGATCATCCAGATCCATTCGTCCTGTTACCTGATCGATATCAACATACTGAATATCCATAACTGGAGTACAGTAATTGCGAATAATTGCCGCCTTATCCGGGTCTACGGAACGCGGGAGAAGCACGATTTTGCGCCCTGTAATACGCCCTGCCATCCGAATCGCGGTGGAAGCCGCCTGAGCCCAGTCAAAGGTTGGAACATTCACGACATCCATGTCCACCAGCTCGGCTAGCAGGCTCTGATACTCGAAAAGCGCCTGGAACCGACCATGGTCCTCGTAAGGCTCTCCGGCATAAGCTGTCACAAATTCAGAACGCTGATTAATCTCATCGCATATTGCTGGGATGAAATGCTGCCAGCATCCTGCACCCAGAAAATTAAGATAATCTCCACTGTGCTTGTTCTTCGATAACAGTCCGTCAATATGTCGGCGCAGTTCGTACTCGTTCATGGCTGGCGGAAGGTCCATCTCCCGCTTCAGCTTCAGGCTGTCAGGAATCGCGTCGTGGAGCTGCTCCATAGACGTGAGACCGATTTCTTTAAGCATCGCGTCCCGGACCTCCGGAGCGGTATTTGGAATATAGGGATGGGCATATGTTCTGTTTTTTTCAGCCACAATTAACGCCTCCGTTCATATGTTGGGAAAAGGTAGTTCTTATCCGTCCTAAGCGATTCCGCCTCCGTCAACAACGAGCACACTGCCTGTTACCCATGAGGACAAGTCACTCGCCAGGAACAATACGGCATTCGCGATATCACGCGGCGTACCTAGGCGTTCCAGCGGTCTGCCTCCTGCAGAGGCAACCAGAAATGCTGACTCATCCTGCTGTAGCTGCTTCGCTTCGTCACGCAGGAGTGGTGTATCCGTATCTCCTGGTGATACACAGTTGACTCGAATATTCGCCGCGCCATGGTCGATAGCCATGGCGCGCGTCAGATTGACAACGCCCGCCTTTGCGGCGCAATACGCTGCAGCGCGGTCTCCGCCTTTCAGTCCCCAACCAGAGCCTGTGTTAATGATGCTGCCGCCACCGCTTTGCTCCATAATGGGAATGACATATTTAGAGAGCAGGAAGACGCCTTTGAGTGAAACATCTAATACAAGATCCCAGTCTCTTTCATCCAACTCGGTAACCGTTTTGCGGCGGATAACCCCTGCATTATTGAACAGGACATGAATTCCTCCAAGAGCTGATCTGATCTCTGAGGCTGTACGTTCGCAGTCTGCGGCAGAGGTCACATTGCAGCAGTAAAAGCTGGCCTGACCTCCCTGTTCACGGATACTGGCGACGGCCTCGTTACCCGCCGCCTCATTAATATCAATCAAGACAGCATGTGCCCCGAAGCTCGCCAGAAGCTCGGCGGTGGCCAGCCCGATGCCAGATGCTCCGCCCGTAATAACGGCTACTTTGCCTGATAAATTCAAAACATCCTGTGTATTAAGCATGTTGATCTTCCTCCATTTCATATTGCATCGCTTCTGTACCCATTCGGTGGCTCAGCCTTGCAGGAGAGCTATCCTCCGCCATATACGCCTGAAGCAAGATGCGGAACCGGAACGCTTCCGGTTTAACTGTATGCTCAGGGGACTGTGCTGGGCCGCAGCTGTTGCTTCCCAGTCCATTCTGTCGGTAATCCAGATTCAGAGTAATGAAATCACGAGGTGTCAAATCGCTCATATGCTGCGCTTTCTCCAGATCACCGTCCGTGTAACGTCTGGCACTGAAATCAAGCGTAGGCACACCTGCTGCGAGCAGACCGATTCCTGCTCCATCGACGATAGACACCCATCTAACATCTGTTCGATTTCCGTTCTCTTGAGGATAAATATATGACGTAAACAATCCGTCTACGCTGTTCTGATATATGTCGAAGCGTCCGGCCTCCCGGCTGTCCGAATAGCTCTCTCCCGGCCCGCGTCCATACCATTTCACGTGGTCCATATCACCAGGGATTTCCATTTGAAGACCGATTTTCGGGAGCATGGCAGGTGGTGTTCCTTCCGGTATTCCCTTCACATCTATAATGATTAGTCCGCTTGCAGTAACCGTATAGGACGTTTCACAGCGGAAGCCCCAATTGTAGACAGGAGGTGCTATGCGCGAAGTCCAAGTCATACGCACAGACGTATCATTCAATCGATCCCAGCGAAAGTCATCTATCCGCTCGGTTAGTCGATCGAGGTGTGCCTTGCGCCAATCCGGGAGCACATACATATCGTTATCAATCGGAGCACGCCAGAAATTCAGTCGTGGTCCATGTTGAAGGAGTTCCTTACCGTTCAAGCGTAGCGACGCGACCCCTGCACGTAGACGATTAAAAGAAATACGGAAACTGTCATTTGCAAGGATTAGCTCTCGTCCTTCTTCGGTGACTGACAATTTCTGCTCTACAGACAGCAGGGATGAGGGAGATACGGCTGAGGTGGAATGATTCGGCAGTGCAAACTGCGCCCAAGCCACCTCATGCCCCTGTTCCGCCCAAGCGCAGTCTGCTGCCAGCGTGAATCCGACATTCAGCCACATCTCCGTACCCGGCTCGAGATGGAACGATTGTGGAGCTGTCAAATTTGGAATTAATACGTTTGCGCTATCACCCGGACTAATCTGCGGAAGAACGAGTACACCACTGTTAACGGTACGTCCATCAGCCGTGACGCTGTAGTGGATCTGCAGGTGATCTAAAGTCACAAAGTCATACCGGTTCGTTACGCGAATCTTTCCTGCGTCTATCATTTCGACCCTTACAGCTTCGATGATTTTCTTATATTCAAGGAGTCCCGGAGAGGGGGTGCGGTCTGGACGAACCAGCCCGTCAATAACAAAATTACTGTTATTCGGTACATCTCCGTAATCTCCACCGTAAGCATAGTCAGCCTTGCCATCGATTGATTTTCTGCTGAGCCCATGATCGATCCATTCCCAGACAAAGCCGCCTTGAAGACGCCGATAAGCGTCAAAGGTGTCAAAATACGTCCGTAATCCTCCGGGTCCATTGCCCATCGCATGGGCAAATTCGCATAGAATATGCGGTTTCGGATGATCGGTTAGCTGGCCGAATCCTTCCATTTTCTCCACGGAGGAATACATCGTGCTCACCACATCACATACTTCTGCTTCACGGTCTTCTTCATAATGGATAAGGCGTGTGGAATCATTGGCTTTGCACCACTCAGACATTGCACGGAAATTGCAGCCGAAGCCCGATTCATTGCCAAGCGACCAGAAAATCACGGAAGGGTGATTCTTGTCTCGCTCCACCATACGGCGGATGCGGTCAACATAAGCATCCTTCCAAGCGGGGTCGTCGCTAAGCCGTGAAATATTGCCCAACGGCTCAAAGCCGTGCGTTTCCAGGTCCGTTTCTTCCATAACGTATAACCCATACTCATCACATAGATCATAGAACCGCGGGTCGTTCGGATAGTGTGCTGTCCGCACCGCATTGATATTGTGCTGCTTCATCATCTGGATATCTTCGAGCATGGTGGATACCGTAACGGTTCGCCCCGTATCTGGATGATGGTCATGTCGGTTCACACCTTTGAGAAGGATCGCAACTCCATTCACCAAGAACTGTCCATCCTTGACTTCCACACGGCGGAACCCGACTCGCTGGGCAATCGTTTCTATAACTTGATTCTTCGAATCGACCACTGAAATGACCAGATGATATAAATAAGGAGATTCGGCATTCCATAAAAAAGGCTTCGCCACAGGCAGATTGAACTCTACACGTGAAGGGTCGTTTAGATTTTTCTCAGCTGACAGGATTGGCTCTCCAGCGTTATTCAGCAGTTGTAACTGCACTTTGCCCTGAACTTCTTCTCCATCCAGGTCTAAGCGGACCGACAGTACCGCATTGGTAAACTCTGCATCCAGCTCCGTTACAATTCTATAATCGGTAATGCGGGATGCTGAAGGCTCGGAAATCAGATAGACATCCCGGAAAATGCCACTCATCCACCACATATCCTGGTCCTCCAAATAACTCCCGTCGGACCACTGGTAAACCCGGACTGCCAATCGGTTAACTCCGGCCTGCAGGAAAGGGGTCAGATCGAATTCTGATGTCAGCCGGCTGCCTTGGCTATAGCCGACAAATGAACCATTCAGCCATACATGAAAGGCGCTATCTACACCGTCGAACTTTAGTGAAACAATTCTTCCGTTCCAATGGTCTGGCAGCGTAAATTCCCTGACGTAACTACCCGTTGGATTATCATTAGGTGCATGAGGAGGATCAACAGGAAATGGGTAGTCGAGGTCCGTGTAATGCGGACTTCCGTATCCTTGCAACTGCCAGTGGCCAGGGACACGAATATCATCCCAACCTGAGGTGTCATATTCATATTGATGGAAATCAGCGGGTGCCAGATCAGGCCCCTCAGCGAATTGGAATTTCCAAATGCCGTTCAACGATTTGAACCACGGAGAGCTTCCTCTGTCATAGCTCAGAGCATCTTCTTTATTGGAGTGAGGAATAAAATAGGAGCGACTCTTCGCACGGTTTCTCTCCAGCACGCCGAGGTTATCCCAGTCGCGCTCCATGTTCATAACAGTCATAATCGTCATCCCCTTCATTTATCTGTGTGTCCTAGCCTTTAATACCTGTCGTAGCAATTCCGCCGACAATGTAACGCTGGGCGAAGAAGAATATCGCAAGCGGTGGAATCGAAATTAAGCAAGTGATGGCCATGATGGATTGCATATCAACACCGTACATGCCTTTAAATTGAGATAGGCCGAGTGTTAACGTATATTTCGTCTGATCATTCAGGAAAATGAGTGGTCCCAGATAGTCATTCCAACAACTCATGAACTGGAATACGGAGACCAGGATCAGTGAAGGTCCCATTAGCGGCACGATGATTCGCAGTAGAATCGTCATTTTACTAGCGCCGTCGATCGTCGCTGCTTCATCAAGCTCCCGGGGCAGAGTCATAATGAACTGCCGTAACAAAAAGATGTAATAGGCAGAGCCGAACCAAGACGGAATAATCAGCGGCTTGAGTGTGTTGATCCAACCCAAATAGTTAAACTCCATATACTGCGGAATCATCGTTACTTCCCAAGGGATCATCATGGTAGCCAGAACGACAAGAAACAGGAAATCACGGCCCTTGAATTGGAATCTGGCGAAGCCGTAAGCGACGAGCGTACAGGATATCAGCTGACCCAGGGTGGATAAAACCGTAACGATCAGCGTGTTTTTCAAAAATAAATTAAAGGGCTGGATATTCCATGCCTCTGCGAAGTTACTGAATTTCCAGACGGACGGAATCCATTTGGGAGGAAACAGATAGAGCTCCTGCGGTGATTTCAGTGCCGTGGTCACCGCCCAGAACAGTGGGGCGATGAACAGCAGTGAGAACCCAATCAGCAACGTGTATGCAACTATTTTTTTCATCAGGACCGCCCCCTTGTACTGGCCTTAAGTTTCTTCTGCGGTTGCTTTTTCATTTCACCTTCATAGAACACCCAGGCTTCCGAAGATTTGAATACCAGAAACGTCAAGGTAAGCACAATCAGAAACATAAACCAGGCGTTGGCGGCAGAGTAACCCATTTTAAAATATTTGAAAGCGTTCTCATACATGTACATCGCATAGAAATAGGTTGATTTCATTGGCCCGCCTCCCGTAAGTAGCAGGGCGAGAGTTAACTGCTGGAATGCTGCAATAATTGATGTAATGAGATTGAATAGAATTGTTGGCGTAATCATCGGAATGGTTACACTCAAGAACTTTCGGATTTTACCTGCTCCGTCGATTGAAGCCGATTCGTACAAGTCCTTAGGAATGCCTTTAAGTCCAGCTAGGAAAATAAGCATCATCGATCCTTGTCCCCAGAGGCTGGCAACGACCATTGCAACAAGCGACCAGTTTGTATCATTCAGCCAATCGGGCCCTTGAATGCCCAGGACAGACAAGAAGTAGTTCAGAATTCCATAGTCTCCGCTGTATACCCAGGACCAGATCATAGCAAGCGCAACACCTGAAATTACAGAGGGGAGATAAAATGCCGTACGGAAAATGGCGCTTCCTTTAACCCTTTGGTTGAGCAGCATGGCGAGTCCGAGCGCAACTACAATATTGAGCGGAACGAAGAGGGCTGCAAATTTCAGTGTGACAAATAAAGATTTCCAAAAAAGTGGATCATTCGAAAACATCTCTACATAGTTGTCTAGCCCGATAAAAGTTACCTTACCGACGATTGGCCAATCAAAAAATGAAATGACCAATGAGAACAGCAGGGGGCCTAAAGTGAAGAAAACAAATCCAAATATCCAAGGGAAGATAAAGAGGTAGGGCGCAAGCCCACCCCATCTACGTTTTTTCAAGGCCTTAAGGGTAGCTGTCGGTTCCGATGTATTCTGCAGGTAGGTCTGAGCCATCTCCTAACCTTCTTTCTACAAGTGTTATTTCAAGTATCGCTCGCTGTCCTTAACCGCCTGATTCAGTGCTTCTTGGGCATTGCTGCCGTGCATGACTGCTTCAACTGCAGCCGACAACTGCCGGTTCACTTCATTCCACTTCGGATTGAGCAGAAATGCAGGTGTATTATCGGAACGCTCAAGCATGGTGTAATAAGGCTTGTAAAGCGGGTCTTGATCCTTCTTGAGCTCGTTTACAACACTTTGTCGTACCGGCAGGTCAGCAACGCGCATTTTGATGGATTCATTAGAGACGTAAAATTTAACGAATTCCCATGCAAGATCCTTGTTCTTGGAGTCTTTGGCAATAGACAGTGCGGATTCGGCCAGTACACCTTTAACCGGTTTGCCTGGAAAAGCCGGAATTTCGACCGTGCCTACATCAACTCCCGCTTGTTTGAAAGATTCGAGCGGCCAGATTCCGCTTTCCCACATGGCGATTTTACCGCCTTTGAAAATATCATCACCGCTTTGCTGGCCTTTCCCACCAGTGAGCACTGCGGTACCGTTCTTCACCATATCACCAAACATTTGGATAGCTTCAGCAGTTTCCTTGCTGTTCATGTAGCCTTCGATGGTCTTACCATCCGGGGAGATAAAGGAGCCGCCATTACTCCAGACAAAGCCCTGCAAGTCATACGTATCATTCTCGGCGCGTGCACCGAAGCCGTACTGCTTCTTGGATGGATCCGTCAGCTTTTTAGCGATATCCTGAAAGTCGCTCCATTCCCATCCGTCTTTGGGATAAGGGACACCGGCAGCATCAAAGAGCTTTTTGTTATAATAGACGACACGAGTTGTGAAGCCTGCCGGAATGCCGTATAACTTATCGTCAATTTTTCCATAGTTGAATAATCCTTTGTAAAAATCATCTATCTTCAGGTCTGTATCCTTCTCTGCGAAGCTATCCAGTGGTTCAAGAGATTGATGGTAGGTAGGGAAGTCCCACATGTACATGACGTCTGGCGGGTTACCCGCTCCAAAGCCTGCGGCGAGCTTCTGGTCAAATCCGTCCGCATAGGCCTCAACCTGCACCTTTGTACCGGGATGTTCCGCTTCAAACTTTTTGGCAATATCCTGCTCGATTTTGAGCGCGTCCCCCGTATCCCAGGTTGCAAAACGAAGCGTCTTCGTCTGATCCGAACCGCCGTTCTCCGGATTGGCTGTTCCAGCGTTACCGCTGCATGCAGACAGTATAGATACCATCAGCGTCGTTGCAAGGACAATGTGTGAAATTCTTTTTTTCATATTGTCAGCTCCCTGTCAGTGAGGTTTATAATAATTGAACCGCTTTCATCGTAACGCGAATGAAAGCGGTTCAAAACGTGCATCTATTCGAATGTTGTTGTGATTTTGTTCGAATTGTTGAAGCAGGTGTCAATCTGTTCGAGAGCTGTCGTCTTTTTGTTGGGCACGGTAATGACTCGGTGTCTGACCCGTACAGCGTTTGAACCATTTGCTAAAATATTTGCTATCACCAAGTCCTGTCCGTTCCGCAATTTCCTGCATGGTAAGTTGTGTGTCCCGCAGTAAACCATAAGCAAGGCGCAGTTTCCGTTTATATTGGAAGGCAATGAAACTATCACCAACAGCCTTCTTAAACAGAATGGAGAAATGACTGCGGCTGAGCCCAACCTCTTCCGCCAGTTCGCTGGCTGACCAATCAGCTGCGGGATTAGCATACAGTAGATTCACGGCTTTCCAGATCGGATCTGGCCAATGATTTATGGATATCCCATACAGCTTCTCTAGCTCAGCTTCTTTATGAAGGTTTTGGAACGCCTGCTTCAGATCATCGCTGTTGAGCAAGGATTCTTTACGTGTCCACTTCAACTGACTGCATTTACTCTTACACTCTACCAGAAGGCTATCTGCAGACCCTCGCAGCGAATCAGGAACGATCCAATAATAGTATTCTTCTCCATAAGGGATGATCGTACCCTCGCGCATGCTGCGGTCATTCTTCTCAGCTCCTTGTAGTAGTTCGATCCAAGATGCTCCGCATTCTGCCGTTCGAATTAGATATATCAACAGTGGCTGACTATTAACATGCGATTGACCACCATGCAGCTTCTCCAGCTCCTCTGGAAATTTACAGCTATGCCCGTTCAGCCATGCAAAGAGTAATGTTTCCATACGTTCTTCATCTTTTGGAGCGGGGGGAGCGGAGATAGACAGTTCCTGCTGGAACTTCTTTAACATGTCTTCAAGTTCTTCGTCCTCAAAAGCGGTTTTCAAAAGATATCCGGATGCCCCAAGTTGAATTCCTTGCTGCGCGTATTCAAAGTCGCGATGACAACTGAGCAGAATTATTTTGGTCTTCGGCGCCATCTCCTTTATCTTGCGAGACAGATCGATGCCATCCATCTCTGGCATTACAATATCTGTTATTACAATTTCAGGCCGATGCTCCAGAAAGGCTTCCCAGGCTTTTTGTCCATTGGGCGCGTCAGCTATAACTTCCATCCCAAATTTCTCCCAAGCTACGGTCGAACGTAGGCCTTTCCGTACAATACTCTCATCATCTGCAATCAGCACCTTAATTCTCTTTGCTGTATCCATCCGGACGCTCCTCCTCTTTGGGCCAATGAATGACAATCGCTGTACCTTCACCCTTAGTCGAATGTACCGTAAGCCCGTACTGCGGGCCGAAATGCAGTTTGAATTTCTGGTCTGCGTTCTGTACGCCTAATCCTCCGCGACCACGACGATTCGGATCTGGAACAAGCAAACGCTCCCGTTTTTCTTCCGTCATACCTGCTCCATTATCCCGGAGAGTCAGCAGAAGCTCATTCTTTTCTACGGTGACATCCAGCTTAATTACACCTATTCCATCCGTGAAACCGTGGAAAAATATATTTTCAAACAGTGGCTGCAGAGTCATGCGTGGGATCAGATACTGTTTTAGTGAGTCCTCACAATTCAGCTCATAGCTGAACACATTTCCGTACCTGATCTCCTGAATTTTCAGGAAATGCTCAATCATGCGTAGTTCTCTGCCCACCGTGATCAGTTCCTGCGATATATCCAGATTTCCTTCCAGCACCATCGTTAAGTGATATAACATCTGACGGATATCATCAGCCCCTTCCAGACGTGCCTTCCACTGAATGGAGTTCAACGTATTGAACAGCAGGTGGGGGTTAATCTGATAATGGAAAGCCTTCAGTTCCGCTTCCTTCTTGAGTCGTTCGCTTTGTTCCACTTCCTGGACGAGCGATTGGACACCACTTACCATCCGGTTAAAACTCATATCAAGGCTACCTAGCTCATCTCTGCCTTCGATCGGCATCCGTGTATCCAGCTTACCGAAGCTGACCTTCTGCATCGAATCCTTTAGCGTGCGAATACGAGCCGTAAACCTCGATGAGAACAGATAGGCGAGTCCAAAGGCAAGCAGACATGAAATAATGGCCACGACAATGGTATTCGACCGAATAATGCCCGAGGAGAGGTAGAAGGCTTTGGCAGGTAATCTCGCTTCTATGGTCCACTGGTTCACGGCAAGCGTCCGAATCCATGTAATATCACTATCCTTTTTCGTAAAATTGGATGCGCTTTCATATATAATTCTTCCGTCCGTAGCTTTAATGGTCAGATGCGACTTCGTATCTGTCTCAAACAGCTTGAACATATGGATCAGTTCCTGCGCATTCTCCTCGATGAGTATGGTGCTGCCGTTTTGCGTTCCATTGGAATTATGAATCGGAACAGCGAGTCCAAGAACAGGAAGATTCGAATCGCCTGAGCTGCTCATTGCGTGATTTTGCATATAAAAGCCAAGCCAGTATAGTCCTTTATAAGAAGCCGGTTTTGTCTTCCATTCTGGCATATTTCTCAGCTTGGCTACATCCAAATTGTTCTCTCCATAATAATAGCCAGAGGGCGTAATGATATAGATTCCTGCGGTTTGGTCCGTCCACAGCGATTTTAGTAGTGCTTCAAAGTCATTCTTCTCAATGATTTCGCTATAGCTTACAGGCGCCTGGTTCCTTAGATCGGTATGGGCGGGATCAAGCAAATACGAGTAGATCGTTTCACTCATTTGTTTCATTCGGCCTAAAGATGAGCTCGTTTGTTGCTCCAACTGCGCTACAGCATTTTCACCATATTTGCCAAACTGGGAATTAATGATTTTGGCGGATTGGTAATAGGACAACGCACCAAGCGAGAGCAGCGGAATCAGAGTCACGATGAGAAAACAGAAGAGCAGCTTGGTCCGTATACTGCGGTAGGAACCAGAGAAAATGCGTTTATTAAGCTGCCTGATCCATTGGATGTTCATAAACGGTTTCCCCTCTCGCTATAACTACATCTACCTGCATTCTAGCACGGACAGGTAGCCTATAGAAGAATCCAATCATTTCATGGTAACGCTTTCAAATTACGGATTGCAAATAAAATTTTTCGAGGGAACGGGAAAAGCACGTTCCCGGAAAGCTGTTTAAAACAGCGGACGGAGACGTGCGGTATTTGTGTTAGATTGTGTATTCATGCCCCAGAACCAAGAACACACTCGATGTCCATGTGAATGCCCTGTCACGTAGGCCTTCACCAGTCAGCGCGTCGAAGTTCTCCGCCATACCACTCCGGCTAAGCATACTGCAGAAGCGGCGGGATACTTCCCGAGCGAGCTCAAGGTCACCAGCTGCAGCCACACCCTCCACGAGCAGCATGGTCGATGGTGCCCAGATCGGTCCACGCCAGTACCCGTCTGGTATATAGTAAGGGCTGCTTATGCTCTCGGTCGCCCAACCATTGTCCGTCAGGAAGCGATTATCCTCCCGTAACCCTTCCAGAAGAAGATTTCTGATCGGTTCAGGCAAGCGTTTACCCAGTAGAATCGGAACAAATAACAGCAGACTGTCTCCAACTGAAGGCTCATGTGTACCTGAACGTAAGGAGATAAATTTATCCTCTTTCCAGAAGTGGCTGATCATCTTCTCCAGCGTATCATCCGCCAGTTTTCTCCATTCCGAAGACTCCTCGGTAAGCCCAAGCAACCCGGCAATTTCAGCCAGAAGCTCTGTCTGGATAATGAGAAAGGCAGCTAAATCCGGGCTTTCTACGGGAATTCCATGATTAAACGCGGTGCTGTTATCCCAGCCGGAATCATTACCGTGGTTATATTGGGGAATTCCATCACCATCATCATCACGATACCGAAACCACCATTTCGTCCACTTGCACAATGGACCATATACTTCACGGAGCTGTGCCTCGCGGATATAATCCGTACGTTGCATCATCCAAGCCAGTGTCCATCCATGAATCGGAGGTTTGTTACAGTTCCAAAGCTCATATTTATCGTTCACAAAGTCAGGAATTAATCCACTCTCATCTTGCCGATCAAAAAAGATCATGAACTGGTCCCATGCAAGCTTTGGATCATGGCGAACAAGCGCCATCGCATTGAAACAGTGGTCCCAGCTCCATATATTCGTCATCCAGTTCTTCGACATATACATAGCTGGGCGCGTCAGACAACCCTCCGCTGGAACGAGGCAGGACCAAGTAATGTAAGCCGCGAGCTCCCGCGCATCCTGCCAGCGATCAGGGATCGCAAGACTGCTGTCCAGCCACTGGTTGAATTCAGTCCGAACTGTTTCTACGTCATCATCAAAGGACTCCCATTGTGGACGAGGCTCCCATACTGTGCGGAATTCCTCAACGGCAAACTCAGCTGTATTCGTGTCCGTATCCATACTGAACTCTGCTATTACGCGTGAGCTCTTGATTTTATCCCACGGCACTTCGAGTTTCATGTCGCCTGCAATTCCAGTCAGCATGAAGCGGCATTCATGGGTAAAGCTGTTCACTTCCCAGCTGTTCTTATTTACTTCATATGCATAATCATAAGTTGAGGGGATAAAGGTTAAGCGGATCCCGCATCCTTTTGAACGGAACCGCACCGTGCGGCTATCCGAAATACAGATTTCAGCAAAGACTGCCGACACTGGTGAATTCAGCCGGACGATTTCTGGAGAAGCTTCTGCCGTGAATGGCATCGTCTGATTCTGCTGATCCAACAGTTCGATACGGAATGCCTCGCCAAGTTTATCATCTCCACCCCGCACCGTTCGTAGGTAGAGGCCCTGCTGTCTATTCTGGCCTTCAGGCAGAAGAGAGACGGCAAGAAACGATTCCCTGCGGCTAAAGGGTACAAATTTCAGATCGAATTTCATAATGCTCCTCCTTCAACAAGCAATAATACGCTTTCATTGTAAACCGCTGCTCAAGGAACAGGAACGTCCAGGTGTTTTCGCTAGAGAGGGGAATTTGTTGGCATTGGATGATTCGCGAGGTTATAGGTGTCTTTTTGTTAGAAGATTGGGGAGAAAGTGTTAGATATAGAGGTTGGAAGGAATGGAAAAGCCCATGCATCAGATCGTTCTCGGACGACCTTTCATGGGCTCTTGTCTTTTATCATCATGGATTAAAATTGTTAAAAGAAAAAAAGTTCATTTTGCATGTTGGATCATTTTACGGTATTCCGATTCGGTAACTGAGTCAGATAACTGTTGGATAAGTGTAGAAGATCCAAAGCCCGTTCGTACTGTTCCTTCGTAATATATGCGGAAGAGGTCGATTCCTCTTCGGTTGGTATGGCAGATGCGGGCACGGCTGGTTCATCCTCCAGACTGTCCGGAATCGTGCTCTTCTCCTGATCAGGCTCAGCCGAAACGACATCCTGTCTCCCGGCATCAGCAAGAGAATAATGCGTACCGTCACCGTATCCCGTCTCAGGAACGAACAGTGAAGCATCATTCAATACGGAACCGGAAGGCAGGTAATAGCGCTCTGGCAGCAGATTATTTCCCTCTCGCAGCAAATCCTGCCCAAAATGCAGTTGGTTCTGGAGAGAGGTTCCGGTCAACCCGGCGATCGTTGGCAGAATATCCACCTGTCCTCCGATCTGTTCCAGCTGAGCTGCCGGCGTGATGCCAGGAGCCGTGACGATGAGTGGAATATTGATCATGTCCGCAGACGTGTACTCCCGACCGTAGATTTCCTGCATCAGTTTCTCGTCAGTCCGATCCAGCGAATAGATAGGCAGACCCAGATGGTCACCGTAAACGACCAGCAGGCTATTTTCCCATAGTCCTCGTTCCTTAAGTCCCTCAATAAATTGTCCCACCGCCTGATCGGCATAATGCTGGGACACGAGGTAATCCCCTGGCAACGTATTAACGTACCGTTCCGGCAACGTCAGACTTTTTTTATCTTCTGGCAAATGGTAAGGATGGTGCGCAGACATGGAGATGATTTGTGCATAGAAAGGTGACCCTGATGCCTGCATGGCCTCGAGTTTATCCAGCGTCTTACTGTACAGCACTTCATCCGATGCCGAGAAGGCGATGGAATCCTCTGTTCCGAAATAATTTATGTCATAATACTGATCGAATCCAAGCGCCCTGTATAACTGATCGCGATTCCAGAAGTGCACATCATTCGTATGGAATGTGGCTGTCTGGTACCCGTTCGCGGACATCAGTCTGGGCAGACTTGGCAACTCCTTATTGACATAAACGGTAGTTGCAGCCCCGTTGGGCGGTGTGTAAAACGATGTATTCACGACAAACTCGGCATCCGACGTATTGCCCTGTCCGACTTGCTGATAAAAGTTCGGGAAATACAGGCTTTGTCCAGCCAACTGATTCAGATGGGGTGTAACTTCCTGTCCGTCCAACTGCAATCCGATCAGGAAGTTCTGAAATGATTCGAGCTGGAGGACTATGACGTTGCGTCCTTTGGCTGCACCCTCCTTCACAACAGTGGGTAGTATTGTCGTTTGTTTAATCTCGTCGATATGATTCTGATCGATTTGATCGAGGGGCACGGGTTTGTCAGGCCGATCAGCCAGGATGGTGTACGCTTCGTAACCGAGAATCCCCATCTGCTCCGCCTGAGTAATTTCGCTCATACTCGCCCGATTGGGGTATATGTTGAGCATGACCAGCATCATCGACAGAACCAGGATGACCGAGGCAATCCGCCTTCTGGCCCTTCGTTCAAGCGGCACGCTACCTGGACGTTCAGTCCCGCCGAGCTTGATCCGCCGACGAATCAGAATGCCCGCGATGACCAGAATATCCGCAAAAATAAATAAATAATACGGATCAAGCAAAGAGAACATGCTGCTCTTGACCGAGGTGACCTGATTAACCTGTGCGAGCGCGTGATAATTGACAATGACACCATAATATTTGTAATACATGATCGCTGCGAAGAAGATGCCCGATAGAACCAGATTTAGTCCGAGATAGAGCCACATCCGGCGTTTGGCTGCGAACCACTCAATCAGACAGAAGCAGATCCAGATCAGCGGCAACTCTGTCAGCAGCGGTTTCCAGACGGGGATGTCATCGAAGATCACAATCCAGGCCAGAGAGCTTTTGATCATCATAATAACGGTGAATACTATAAACGGTCCGCTTAGAAACCGGGTGAGTGAATTGCGTGACAAGTTACCGCCTTCCTTCCTTTCCGAAGTTTCATTTAACAAGTATTATGCTATCTCATGGCATGTCGTGTCAAAAGCACCAAACCTCTTGGTTGCTCGCCTCATGCAATTATTGGAAAAAGGAGAGAGGAGTTTGGGTCATTTATGACCTCGCATATACAAAAAGCCCCTTCCATTGAAGAAGAGGCGGAAGGGGTTGTCAATTTAAAGTACAAATAATATAGACGATGCTAACCCAAAGTGTAATCACAGTATATCTGTAGACTTGCATACAGATTATGGAGCGTAAAACCAGTTCTGCTCCCGTTCGTTTACTCTATGGTGAATGTCGTGACGAATGAAGATCTTGGAAACATGGTGGGCTTCTGTGCAGTCAGCCCTTCACTCGTGCTGCGGTTGCGGTGAGCATGGTTATAGGCTTGAGACTGCTGCCAGTTTTTGAAATGATCCTCGGTCTGCCAAAGTGTAAGGACTACATACGTATCGTCCTTTAACGGACGAAGCACACGAATGCCGACAAAGCCGGGTTCGTCTTCCACTTTGCGCGCACGGTTCTTGAAACGTTCCTCGAAGTCGTTCCGTCCATCTTCGGTAACAGGTATGTTGTTGAGAACGGCATAACCACCGCCTGTCCAGGAGCCTGCGGCATCGAAGGCCTCATACGCCGCTACATTGTCATCGGACTCGATGTTCATCAGACGTTCTGTCGATTCAATGGCCAAACGAAGCTGTTCCTCGCTGCGCAATGTCAGATGAGGATATGCAGCAAGTGCATCTGGAATCGGTGAAGGGACCAAATAGATATACATAGAAGATGCCTCCTTATTTACGTACATTCTCCCCCTCAACATAGCATATGGGAAGGGGCGAGTCCAATCCGCGGATTGGCTGGTTTGAGCACTGCTTTTCGTGATAAAGTATAGACACTACAATCAGAACGGGTGATCGCATGACAACCGCAATTCGAATATCAGTCAGGCCTTTGGTGGAATATGTGTACCGCAGTGGCAGCATACGTCCAGGGTTCCGCACCAATGCATCGATGCAGGAGGGAACTCGGATACACCAGCGGGTGCAGAAGGATTACACAGAAGAGGATTTGAAAGAAGTGGTTCTCGAAGTGGAACTGCAGCATGGAGACTTGACCTACGTGGTGGAGGGACGATGTGACGGACTGATTCGTCTGGATGGTCAACTGACGGTGGATGAGATCAAATCAACTGCGGGAAATCTGGACGAGCTGGGCGATGGGGCCCCCGTGCACTGGGCTCAGGCCATGATGTATGCCTATATGTACGCCGTTCAGCATGATGAACCCCGTATGCAGGTGCAGCTTACGTACGTGCACACCGTGAGTAATGAAGAAAGACGGTTTCGGCGGATGCTGGAACGGCAGGAGCTGGAACAGTTTGCAGCTGAGCTGGTCGCTGGCTACGCGCCATATGCAGAGATGATCGTGGAATATGAAGAGAAGCGAGATATAAGCGTGCGCGAGCTGCCTTTTCCTTTTCGCAAATACAGGGAGGGACAGCGCAAGCTGGCAGGAGCTGTATACAAGACGATTCGTGAGGGACAGGGACTGATGGCGAAAGCGCCAACGGGTATTGGCAAAACGATGTCTGTACTGTTTCCCACGGTCAAGGCGATTGGTGAAGGAGAAGCCAAACGTTTGTTTTATCTGACCGCTAGAACGACGACGCGAGTGGCGGCAGAAGAAGCTTTTGCCCGGATGCAGGCCGAAGGATTGAAGATGCATGTGATCAGTCTCACCGCAAAGGACAAGATCTGTTTCAAGGAAGAGGAAGCCTGTGATACGGGACAGTGCGGCATGTGCGAAGGATATTATGACCGTATTAATGGAGCGGTGCTGGATATGCTGGAACATGAGACGTTAATGACACGCCCGGTTATTGAACAGTACGCGCGCAAGCATCGGGTATGTCCGTTTGAATTTTCACTGGATGCTGCGTATGCCGCTGATGCGGTGATTTGCGATTATAACTATATTTTCGATCCACGCATCTCGCTCAAACGCATGCTGGAGGAGCAGAAGCGCAAGACGGTATTATTGGTCGATGAGGCACATAATCTGGTTGATCGGGGTCGAATGATGTTTTCGGCAGAGCTGGAGAAGGCCGTCTTTCTGGATGTCAAAAGGGAGTTCCAGACGCTGGGCAGCAGTGTGACCGCTGCCAAAGCCATCGCGGATCGTACGGGTGCCATCGACAAATACCTGATTACGCTTCGCAAAAACGGCGGGGATGAGGGCAAATTGCTGCAACAGGAGGCGCCGGAGGAGCTGATTGAACTGCTGGAGCCTTTTGTCATGGTTGCGGAGCAATGCCTTGTTGAAGGGGGTTCGGGAAATGCCGAGACGGATGAATTGCTGCTGACAGCTTATTTCACCGCACAGAATTTCCTGCGTATTGCCAAGCTGTATGATGATCGCTTCATTACCTATATGGAATGTGTGCGAAGTGAAGTACGAGTGAAGCTGTTCTGCCTGGATCCGTCTGTGCTGCTGCGCCAGACTGCCAAAGGGTTCCGTTCTACCATTCATTTCTCTGCGACATTGTCACCTCTTGGTTATTACCGGGATATGCTAGGTGCGGAGGAAGAGGATTATACCTTGCGTATTGCTTCGCCTTTCCAGCGGGAGCAGCTGGATGTGAGATTGCTGCCATTATCGATTCGCTATCGGGATCGTGAACGTTCCAGACAGCCTATTGCCAGTATGCTGCGCCAGTTGGTTGCCGAGTGGCCCCATAGCAACCTGCTCGTCTTTTTCCCATCCTATCCTTATATGCGCGAAGTACATGCGACGTATATGGAACAGCCGGGCGAGGCAGAAGTCATGATGCAGGAGCAGGGCATGAGTGAAGAGGAACGGGAGGCGTTCCTGAACGCGTTCCAGCCAAATCCTGAACGAACACGGTTGGTATTTGCCGTGATGGGCGGTGTATTTTCCGAAGGTGTGGATCTGCCGGGTGATCGTCTGAATGGAGTTGTGGTGGTCGGTGCTGGATTACCCCAAATTGGTCTGGAGAACAACGTACTCCGTGATTATTATAGTCGTACAGGGCGAAATGGATTCAATTATGCCTATGTTTTCCCAGGTATGAACAAGGTATTGCAGGCAGGTGGAAGGCTGATACGTACGGAAGAGGATAAGGGCGTACTGGTGCTGGTCGATGATCGTTTCACCGAGGAACCTTATCGTTCATTGCTGCCCGAGGAGTGGCAGGACTACACACGGATTTCACCCTAATAACGATTTATAGCTAAAAGATCGATCGTAGACTTTTCAGCTTTCTTTGCTGTGCATGATTGAAGGGTAGGCCGAAAAGGGTATTACTTGGATAGCATACGAACGAACAAGGACGATACAGATCCGTGCCGTGGTCCGCTTCGAAAGCAATCAAGGAGGTCGGTTGGGAATGAAGAGAAATCATACGATGATGCAGTTTTTTGAATGGCACCTGGCCGCAGACGGAAACCACTGGAAGCGATTGGCCGAAATGGCGCCAGAGCTAAAAGCCAAAGGCATTGATTCGGTGTGGGTGCCTCCGGTGACCAAAGCCGTATCTGCCGAGGATACCGGTTACGGTGTATATGACCTGTATGATCTGGGTGAATTTGACCAGAAGGGCAGCGTGCGCACCAAATATGGCACCAAACAGGAACTGGTCGATGCAATTGCCGAGTGCCAGAAGAATGGCGTTGCCGTCTATGTCGATCTGGTGATGAACCATAAGGCGGGTGCGGATGAGAAGGAAGTCTTCAAGGTGATTGAGGTCGATCCCAATGATCGGTTGAAGGAAATCTCCAAACCGTTCGAGATTGAGGGCTGGACCAAATTTACATTTCCGGGCCGCGGGGATCAATACTCCTCTTTCCAATGGAACGCCGAACATTTCAACGGCACCGACTTTGATGCCAAGGAAGAACGGAGTGGTGTGTTCCGCATTGCAGGGGAGAACAAGAACTGGAATCAGAATGTCGACGATGAGTTCGGTAACTATGATTACCTGATGTTCGCCAATATTGATTACAATCACCCGGATGTTCGGCAGGAAATGCTCCAATGGGGAAAATGGCTCATCGATACGCTGCAATGCAGCGGTTTTCGACTGGATGCGATCAAGCATATCAATCACGAATTCATCAAGGAATTCGCCGCCGAGATGATACGCAAACGGGGTCAGGATTTCTACATTGTGGGTGAATTCTGGAACTCCAACCTCGATGCCTGTCGTGAATTTTTGGATACGGTTGATTACAAGATTGATCTGTTTGATGTGTCCCTGCATTACAAACTTCATGAAGCTTCCCTGGCTGGCCGGGATTTCGATCTTACCAAAATTTTTGATGATACCCTGGTGCAGACACATCCAACGCATGCCGTTACGTTTGTCGATAACCATGATTCCCAGCCGCACGAAGCGCTGGAATCCTGGGTGGGCGATTGGTTCAAGCCAAGCGCATATGCGCTGACGCTGCTGCGTCGTGACGGTTACCCGGTTGTCTTTTACGGTGATTATTACGGTATTGGTGGTCCCGAACCTGTCGAGGGCAAGAAGGAGATTCTGGATATTCTGATGTCAGCCCGTTACAACAAAGCTTATGGAGAGCAGGAGGATTACTTCGATCACGCGAATACGATTGGGTGGGTACGCCGTGGGGTGGACGAAATCGAAGGCTCCGGTTGTGCAGTGGTTATCTCAAATGGTGATGATGGTGAGAAACGGATGTTGGTCGGCGAACACCGCGCTGGCGAAGTCTGGACCGATCTGACGCACAGCTGCGAGGACAGCATTACCATTGAGAAAGACGGCTGGGCCACCTTCCATGTATGTGGCGGAGGCGTCTCCGTATGGGCTCTTCCGGATCAGGGTGAGGATTCTGCTGCTCAATAATACGTTGAGGGTCAGGGTAATTTCATATATCTTGTTAAACCATCTGAACTGGCGATCTTTCTGCCAGCAGGTGGTTTTTTTATATTAGGTGGAGTGAGTTTGTTCGTGTTATCCTTATATGGAATAATAAACCAACATAATAATTCCTATTAAAATTGATTCTTGATTATTTTTGATAGATCATACCGAGAGGGAAATCGGATGAGGAGATTGGTACAATTGGGTTTGTGGCTGCTTGTAATGGCGGTCTGTCTGGGGGCTTGCAGTTTGGGAACAAACAAAGGCCCCAGGGGGGAACCGAAGCGAACGGATGATTTTACGCTGAATACTGAGAAAAGGGATCTGACCGAGCGTTTGCAGAAAAATCCGGATTCCTTTCAGGAGCGATTGCCAGATGATTATAGCTTGACTGCTACTGTTAGAGTTCATCATGAATCTGATCTGGACCGCATTATATATGAGATTTCTGTTAAAGAGGCCCAGGTTCCGATGGTCAATGTGATACAGTCTTTTACACTTGATCACAGATCAATAGAAAGGCAGCACCCGTAAAGCTCCTTCAAAGGAACCTGAATGGATGCTGCCTCTTCATTTTGGCGCTAAATATGGTTTGATATGCGTACTACACTTCCAGTTCAAACGACTCCAGTGTACCCACCATTCTTAGATCATGTTCTTGGTTGAACTGTGCCCGTTTGTCCGCATCCGCGTATTCATCATGATAATGCATGAGCATGGTTTTCTGTCTCACTTCGGCAGGCAGTTGTTGCAGATCCTTCAGTGAGGTGTGCGATTTGATCACCAGATCGTGCATATGACATTCGTGGAAAATCAGCTGTACGTCTGCGGCGGCCTGCTCTACGCGTTCCTGATCCAGCGTGCTGTCTGCGCTATAGTAGAAGTAGGGCTTTGCAAGAAGGCCATTGCTGACCATACCGGGCACGTGCTGTGTTCGAAAAGTCTCAAACGTCACGCCACCCAGCTCAAATGTGCCTCCATCCGGTAAAGCTACGATATCATAATAGTCGCTCATCGTACGCTCCCCATCGGTTGTATAACGCATGCCTGGGGATAAAATATTCCATAACGGATCAACCAGTTCTTCGTGGATAAACAGGCGTGGCTTGCGGTTGCCCACAATCTGCGAATAATATCCGAGCATCTGGACTCCGTTAATATGATCTTCATGCAGATGGGTGATATACACATTGTGGATATCCGTCATTGGATAGTCGTTTTCCTTTAATGCTCTTGCATTGGATTCCGGAAAATCAATCACCAGATGTGTATCGCCGAATTCGGCCAGCATACTGTTGTGGTGTTGCTCCACACTGAACATGTCCCCTGTACCGAGAAATGTTATTTTCATCCATTTCATCTCCTTCTATCATCTTCAGATCAGCATCAATTAGATTAAATCCAGTATACCTCGTTCCAGAAAATATGCCTAAATCAACCTTTTGTGATAACGCTATCATTTTATATTGAACTTTGTAGGCAAACAGTGTAGCGTAAAGATTGGGAAGTGAACCCATATGAACGTAAACTCACCTAAAGGGAGCGTGCGAGGCGAATGAAGTCTTTTCTGGATGAACAATTTTTGCTGCACAATGAAACGGCGATCAAGTTATATGAGGACTATGCGAAGGACATGCCGATTATTGACTATCACTGCCACCTGAGTCCACAGGAGATCTACGAGAATAAAACCTTTGGCAATATTACAGAGGCCTGGCTATACGGTGATCACTACAAATGGCGGCTGATGCGCGCAAACGGAATTGAGGAGCAGTACATTACGGGTGGAGAGGGCGTAACCGATTACGACCGTTTTCTGGCGTATGCCAAAACCGTACCGATGATGATTGGTAACCCGCTGTACGCGTGGTCTCATTTGGAATTACAGTGTTATTTCGGTGTCTATGAAGTGTTGAATGAGACGAGCGCCCCGGCCATCTGGGAAAAAGTAAATGCAAAACTGAACAGTGACGGATTCGGTGCACGTGATCTCATTACCAAATCCAATGTGACCGTGGTATGCACGACGGATGATCCATGTGATTCCCTGGAATATCACCTGAAGATTCAGGAGATTGAAGGATTCGATACCGCAGTATTGCCTTCTTTCCGGCCGGATAAAGGATTGGAATTGAACCGTGATACCTTCTCGGAATGGGTAGGCAAGCTGTCGCAGGCAGCCGGAACGGCAATTTCCGATTATGACTCATTCCTCTCTGCTCTGGAATCACGGGTAGAGTTCTTCCACTCCGTAGGAGGCCGGGTGTCTGACCATGCACTGGATTATGTACCTTTCGGTGTGGCTACACGGGAGGAAGCAGGGGCTATATTCGCGAAGGCTCTCGCTGGGCAGAAGGTTAGCCGTGAGGAAGAGGACAAGTACAAGACGGTAACGCTAACTTTCCTTGGCAAGCTGTACGCAGATCGTGGCTGGGTTATGCAATTCCATATTAACGCGGCCCGAAACAATAACAGCCGGATGTTCGCCCAGCTTGGTCCGGATACCGGATATGATGCGGTTAATGATACACCGCTTTCTTCAGCCATTATCGGTTTGCTCGATGCGCTGGAGCAGCAGCAGGCGCTGCCGAAAACGATTCTGTATTCCTTGAATCCCCGGGACAATGAAGTGCTCGCAGCGATTATCGGCAGCTTCCAGGGCGGCGGCATCCCAGGCAAAATTCAGCTTGGTGCAGCCTGGTGGTTCAATGATACGAAGGATGGCATGCTTGCTCAAATGAAGGCGCTGGCCAATGTAGGTCTAATCAGCCGTTTCGTCGGCATGTTAACCGATTCCCGCAGTTTCCTCTCCTACACACGACATGAGTATTTCCGCCGCCTGGTCTGCAACCTTATCGGTGAATGGGCCGAACAAGGTGAGGTACCGCATGATATGGAACTACTTGGACAGATCGTACAGGGCATTGCCTACAACAATGCGAAGGATTATTTCCCTTTTGCTTCCGCGCTCAAAACGGTTTCTGCTTCGCAGTCCTGATTCTTCTATATTTCGTTCAAAACCGTGACTTTAAAGTCACGGTTTTTTGTTATGGCTTCAGCCAGTTGAGTGCGTGAAACGCGCGAAACAAAAAACCACCCGCTATGCGGGTGGAGGGACCTGAGGTTTGACCACCAAGACCATTCCGATAAAATTGAGATGTTCAGGCTCAACGAAAGGAATGGTCTTAGATGGCAAATAAGAGCTACAGCCTAGCTCACACAAAGTGGATGTGCAAATACCACATTGTATTCACCCCGAAGTATAGACGGAAAGAAATCTATAATCAAGTGAGAAGAGACTTGATCGAAATTTTCAAACGTCTATGTAAGTACAAAGGAGTAGAAATTATAGAAGGTCACATGATGCCCGATCATGTTCACATGTTGGTAGCGATCCCACCGAAAATGGCTGTCTCCACGTTCATGGGATATCTAAAGGGAAAAAGTTCGCTCATGATCTTCGAGAAACACGCCCAGCTCAAGTATAAATACGGAAATCGAAAATTTTGGGCAGAAGGGTATTACGTAAGTACAGTGGGTCTAAATGAAGCAACGGTAAGAAAGTATATACGTGAACAAGAAGCACATGATCAGGCGATAGATAAGCTGAGTGTAAAAGAATATGAAGATCCATTTAACAGCAACAAGAGCAAAAAGAAGTAAAACCAGTTTAACTGGTAAGTGAAAGTGACAAATAACACTGAGCCTGAACAGATTTGCTGTCAGGCTAGCGTCTTTAGGCGCAGTTTGGCAACAGGGGGTTATACCCCAAGAGCAAACCACCCGTTGGACGGGTGGTCCTGATTGTGCATTTGCCGTTTGACATTCAACTTTTGCAGGAATATACTTAGTACACCTAATTAATTGATTCGCTATTTAATTGGAATGCTATTTAATAGATGTCCTACGGTGTTGGATTTCTATGGAATGATAATGTGAATAAGGGGGGGACAATAATGACTGGCATAGATCCGGTTGCCCAGAAGCTTTTGTACTCCATTATGCAGTTTAATAAAGGCAAATGGAGGCAACATAAACCGCATGGGCGTAATCACAATGAAATTATGGTTTTGGGGTGTTTGCTCCACGGCATGCATCCGGGAGAACGATTGAATTGGCAGGATAATCCTCCTAATTTCAATGACACGCTGCATTCAAAACACCCAGGACTGAAAGTATCGGAAATTAGTGCTTTGTTGCGTGTAAAATCGCCAACGATTACTCCTGTCATTCGGGGGCTTGAAGACGAAGGTCTGGTTGAACGAACCATGGACCCGGAGGATCGTCGCGCAGTCCGCATCACCATTACCGAAGCAGGCCGTGATATTATTCGTGCTGCACATCAGGAGCGCATGGAGATATTCAATAAGCTCGTTGAGCATCTGGGTGAGGAAGACAGTCTTCAATTAGCGGAGTTGTTGACCAAGGTGTACACCTTTTTCGATACAAAGGTTTCCCAACAGATGGATGCGTCCACACAAGGAGATGATAAGCCATGATGAAATTGTTTCGCATGCTTAAGCCTTACCGAGTCCCCATTTTCTTCATATTGGGTCTGGTGCTGTTACAGTCGTTAGCTGAACTGTATTTGCCAACCCTGATGGCGGACATCGTTAATGGCGGCATAGTAAAAGGAGATGTTCCATACATCTGGCAAATTGGTGGCTGGATGCTGTTAATTGCTGTGGCAGGCACGGCCTGTTCTGTAACAGCCAGTTATCTCTCCTCCCGTACAGCGGGTGGATTTGCCAAACAGCTACGCAGCAGAGTGTTCCGCCATGTGGAGAACTTTTCGCTGCAGGAATTTGATAAATTGGGTACAGCCTCGCTGATTACCCGTACCACAAATGATATTACGCAGGTTCAGAACGTATTAACGATGATGCTGCGCATGATGGTTATGGCCCCGATGATGTGTATCGGTGGTATCTTCATGGCGGTATCCCAGGATGCCAAATTATCGACCATTTTCTTAGTTGTCCTGCCTGTGCTGGCTGGGGCTATCGCCCTGATTGGTGCGAAAGGTCTGCCTTTGTTCAAACAAATTCAGAAAAAACTCGACCGACTCAATCTGGTTCTGCGTGAGCAACTAACAGGGATTCGCGTGGTTCGTTCCTTTAATCGTGGGGAACATGAGCGTGTTCGTTTTAATGGAGCCAATACGGATCTAAGAGACGTTTCCATTAAAGTGAATGTGCTCATGGCAACATTAATGCCTGTGATGATGCTGGTTATGAACTTTTCAATGATAGCCATCCTTTATTTCGGTGGACAGCGTATCGATAGTGGAAATATGAATATTGGTTCACTGATTGCCTTTATTCAGTATGCGATGCAGATCATGTTCTCCCTCATTATGGTCTCCATTATCTTTGTCATGATTCCAAGAGCTTCGGCTTCGGCAGAACGGATCAACGAAGTATTGGATATGCATCCGGATCTTAGCAATCCAGAGCAGCCTAGTCATATGAAATCGCTGCAAGGTACGATTGAATTCGATAACGTGACATTCCGTTATCCAGGTGCAGAGAATGCTGCATTGTCAGGCATTTCATTTACGGCACGTCCGGGTGAAACCACAGCCATTATTGGAGGTACGGGCTCTGGGAAATCCACATTGCTCAGTCTCATTCCACGTTTCTATGATGTGACGGAGGGCAGTGTACGGGTAAATGGAACAGATGTCCGTGAGCTGCGGCAGGAAGATCTGCGGGCCAAAATCGGATTTGTACCGCAAAAAGCGGTCCTTTTCACCGGAACGATCGCGGAGAATATCCGCCACGGGAAGGATGACGCCACGATGGAGGAGATTGTTCGAGCCGCTCAAACGGCTCAGGCAGAGAACTTCATCACGGAGATGAAAGACGGTTACGACAGCGTTATTGCGCAGGGAGGTAACAACGTTTCCGGTGGACAGAAGCAGCGTTTGTCCATTGCACGCGCACTGGTTCGCCGTCCGGAAGTATATATTTTTGACGACAGCTTCTCGGCTCTCGATTTCAAAACCGATGCCAAGCTTCGTGCTGCCCTGAAGTCCGAAACGACTGAAGCAGCAGTGTTAATCGTAGCTCAGCGTGTAAGTACGGTTATGGATGCGGATCGCATTCTGGTTATGGATGAGGGACAAATTGTTGGTTCGGGAACACATAAAGAGCTGCTGGAGCACAATGAAGTGTATCGCGAGATTGTATCCTCCCAGCTGACAGAGGAGGAGATCGCATGAGTGAACGTACAGAACGCAAGTCACCTCGTCCCCCTGGCGGGCCGGGACATCCCGGAGGCGGAATGGGCATGCGGGCTCCCGTGGAGAAAGCGAAGGATTTCAAAGGTACACTGCGGCGTTTGATGCGTTATCTTCAGCCCCACAGCTATAGATTGCTGGGTGTGCTGGTCGCTGCGATTCTAAGTACTGTGTTCAGCATTATCAGTCCTAAGGTAATGGCGGAAGGTACGGATATTCTCAGTAAAGGCGCCATTGCCATCCTTCAGGGTGTGCAGGGGGCCGGGATTGATTTTCCTGCCTTGATGAAGGTTTTGTATCTGCTTGGAGGACTGTATCTGTTTAGTGCAGCGTTCATGTACATTCAGCAATACTTGATGGCTGGTGTTGCTCAACGAGTTGTATATGATATGCGTGAGCAGATCAGTGCCAAGGTTGGACGGCTGCCGCTGAAATATTTTGACTCCCGTACCCACGGTGAAACATTAAGCCGGGCGACAAACGATGTGGACAACATCAGTAATACGCTCCAGCAAAGTTTGGCGCAGTTCATTACGTCTGTCGTTACCATTGTCGGGGTTATCATCATGATGTTGACCATTAGTCCATGGATGACCCTCATTACCATTTTGACACTGCCATTAAGCGTGGTAGTAGTTATGCTGGTGGCATCCCGTTCGCAAAAACACTTTGCAGGCCAGCAGAAATCACTTGGTGAATTGAACGGCCATGTCGAAGAAATGTACACCGGACACAAGGTGGTTAAAGCCTTTGGACGGGAAGAACATTCGGTAGAACAGTTCGAAAAAGTGAACGAAGAGCTGTATGAATCCGGTTGGAAAGCCCAGTTTATCTCAGGTATTATCATGCCACTGATGACGTTTGTAGGTAACCTTGGTTATGTGCTGATCTGCGTGGTCGGCGGGATCTTTGTTACACGTGGTGCCATCTCCATCGGGGATATCCTTGCATTCACACAGTACTCCCGTCAGTTCACTCAGCCGATTAACCAGATTGCCAACATCTCGAATATCATTCAGTCCACTATCGCTTCGGCGGAGCGGGTATTTGAATTGCTGGATGAAGAGGAAGAGGTTCCAGAGTCTTCGAAACCAGTACAATTGCAGTATCCACAGGGTGCCGTTGCATTCCATGGTGTGAATTTTGGATATAAAGCGGATGAGTTACTCATTCATAATATGAATATTGATGTAAAACCGGGGCAGACGGTGGCCATTGTTGGGCCGACTGGAGCGGGTAAAACAACGCTAATCAACCTCCTGATGCGTTTCTATGAAATTCAGGACGGCCAAATTACGATTGACGGCGTTAATATCGTGGACATGGAACGCGGCAAGCTGCGCAGCCTGTTTGGGATGGTACTTCAGGACACATGGCTGTTCAACGGGACGATCCGTGACAACATCGCCTATGGCCGAGAAGGGGCAACGGAAGAGGAAGTCATCAAGGCAGCCGATGCGGCCCATGCCGATCACTTCATTCGTACCTTGCCTGATGGATATGACACGGTGCTGAATGAAGAAGCCTCGAACATTTCACAGGGGCAGAAGCAATTGCTGACGATTGCGAGAGCCATTCTCGCGAATCCGGCTATTCTGATTCTGGATGAGGCAACGAGTAGCGTGGATACTCGGACCGAAGTGTTCATCCAGAAAGCGATGAATGATCTGATGAAAGATCGCACCAGCTTTGTCATTGCCCACAGATTATCCACCATACGCGGAGCCGACCTGATTCTTGTTATGGATCATGGTAACGTGATTGAGCAGGGTAATCATGAGGAACTGATGGAGAAACAAGGTTTCTATGCGGATCTGTACAACAGTCAGTTTACGGAGCAACAGCCACAGGCGATCTGATCGCAGTTTATGGTGAAATAGTAATAAAAAGCCGGGTGGTATTATCCCCTTTAAGTAGACACTTAAAAAAACCTTCATGTTATCATGAGGGTTCAAGTGACACTTGGAGGGGATATTTTTATGGCCAAAAAAGGACAAACATTTCAGACGTATACCGAAGAGTTTAAATTGAATGCAGTTAGATCCTATGTCGAAGGTTCTTCAAGTTACAAAGTGGTCGCTGATCGCGAAGGAATTCGAAACTGTTCACAACTGAAGGTGTGGGTAAAAAAATGGAAAAACGGGGAAGTGTTTGATGAGCGAAAAAACAATGTTCCGAATCCAATGAAAGGACGTCCTCGTACTGCCTTTAGCAGTGTAGAAGAAGAACGGGATTACCTTCAAGCACAGGTGGATTATTTAAAAAAGCGGTATCCAAATCTAGTAAAGGAGAAGCGCTGAGCCAACGGGAGAACTACGATATCATAGACGAATTGCGCTGCTCGCATGGCATTACACGCCTATTATCGATTACAGGAATACCCCGTTCCAGTTACTACAAATGGCGAGCAACACAGCCGCAGCGAGACGCAAGACAAGACCGTGAGCGTGAGATCAAAGAACACATGATGGCTATTCATTTTGCAAACCGAGAGTTTGGTTATCCTCGCATGACAACGGCGTTGTGGGAGGCTGGTCTGAACGTTAATCACAAGAAAGTATGGCGAATCATGCGGGAACTATCGATCCAATCGGTAATTCGTAAGAAGCGGAAGAAGTCCAGCTATACGCCATCTGTGATTTATCCGAATCGCCTGAAGCGCCAGTTTCATGCGACAGCACCCCAGCAAAAAATGGTGACGGATATTACCTATATTCCGAATGGAAGTACATTTGTTTACCTGTCCGTGATTCAAGACCTGTTCAACAATGAGATTGTAGCTTGGCAGTTGTCTAAACGGAACGATGTTCAGCTCGTATTGGATACGGTGGAACAATGGACACAAAAAAGAGACGTTTCAGAAGCCGTGCTCCATTCGGATCAGGGCTTCCAATACACGTCTCAGGCGTACAACACACGATTAGAAGCATTCGGCGTGAAGGGCAGCCACTCTCGCAAAGCAACCTGCCTAGATAACGCATGCATCGAATCCTTCTTTTCGCATCTCAAGACAGAGAAGCTGTACCTTAACCAGTGTAATTCAGAAGTAGAGATTCGACAAGCCGTGGAAGATTATATGTACAATTACAACTACCGACGCTTTCAAGCCAAACTCAAACAGCGCGCACCGATTGAATATCGATGCGCACTGGCAGCATAGCTTTTTTTATCTGTCTACTTGACAGGGGTAAGACCATGATCCCGGCTTTTTATTTGTGAATGTGTGCGATTCAGGGCAAGAGGGAGTTTATCATGCTATGCATTGTAAGATGCCAGCGATGGTGCCCTAACTTTGCTATAACGAATCATCTGCCTCATTTAATTACTGATCTTCAGACTTCTTCGCAGGTACATCTGCGTAGTTGTCGGATGACGTCTTTACTTCCAGCTTCGGATCTTCATTTGTCTCCTCAAGCGCAGAAGGTGCCGGCTCGCCCGGTACTAATTCACGCTGCTCAATCATGCGTTTTACGACCTCATAACAGTCCTCGACATGTTTATTGCCGACATACCGCATGGCCGTGAAGCTGAGCGCGGCTGCCAATCCCTGACCTGCAAAAGGGACAAATTTGGCGACTGATTTGGTAGCTACGCGTACCCCGACTCTTTTCAGCACCTGTACCACCAGTTCTTTGGTTACCATACGTCCAATGACTTTACTTCCGATGGACATGACGAATCCGTAGATCATGGATTTGGTCTCAGGGTCCATACCGTCGAGCTGCTTTTGCGATAATCCGAATTTATTGTTAATGGCAGGCAGTAGCTGCATGAGCATTCCCACATCGGCCAGGACGTCTGTACCTGGAAGAGGAACGAGTGTTGTACCGGCGGAAGCGGTGGCTCTTTTTTTGACCATGGTGCGGCATTCCTTGCGAACTTGCTCCAATTGTTCCAACGTTGCCGGAATCATAGGCAATCCCTCCATTCGTTATGGTATAGATATAACCGTTTTGACTCGTTTTGAATGGTGTTTATTACAGTAGAAATTGGTGACCTTGGCATATGAGTGTAAAGTAACCTTTTTTCTCAACCGTACGTCTAGTAAAAAAAGGAAATCAGTGAATTGCTATGACGGTATCTGAGTATTACGGATGAAGGGGGATTAAGATGCATGCAAGGTTAGGAGCGTTACTGTTATTATGCTGTATAAGTGGGCTGATCATTACGAGCTGTTCAGCAAAGGGGGAACCGAACCAGATGAATTCCAATTCGAATCAGGAGCTATCCGAGTCAGAACGAAATACGGCTCTGAAAGAGATTGAACCCGAAACAATCCAATCCATGAACACCGTGGGACTGCACATTCTTCAACAGATGGGAGCAAAAGAGAAAGCCGATGGGAATAATCTGTTGATTTCTCCTTACAGTATTACGGCGGCAATTGGCATGGCATATAACGGCAGCGTGGGTGAGACTAGGCGAGAGATGGCAGAGGTCATGGGCTGGTCGGGGATAGAAATGGAGCAAGTGAATGCTTCTCAAGCGGCTTTGCAGCAGTTGTTGACCCATTCGGGAAAAGGGATACAGATCGGTATTGCGAACTCCATGTGGGTGAAGGACGGAATCCCGGTACAGGAAACGTACCAAACAACGGTACAGCAATCGTATGAAGCCGAGATTAGGACACTCAATGGACAACCAGCACAAGCAAAGGAAGAGATCAATCAATGGGTGAAGCAGCACACCGAAGGTATGATTCCAAACTTGATGCAGGAGCCGCCTGAAAAGGAAGCCCTGATAATTCTGGTGAATGCCATCGCATTTGATGGTAACTGGATGGATGAGTTTGACCCAGAGTACACGACGGACGAAGAATTCAAGTTGGCAAATGGAAAGGCACTATCTGTGCGGATGATGCATCAAAAGAAGCAGTTCCAATACTCGGAGAATGAGGATTGGCAGGCGGTTAGACTGCCTTACGGAGATGGCCAGATGCATCTGCTGGTCTTTTTGCCGCGAGAGGGACGTACGCTGGATGAGATTCAGCAGCAGTTGCTGGATGACCCAAAACGGCTTGATCGCGGCTCCGAATACAGGTTAGTTGAGCTGTCCTTGCCACGTTTTCGTGCGGAGTATGGCATGAACCTGAAAGAGACGTTCCAACTGATGGGGATGGAAATGGCCTTTGACCCTTATGCCGCTAATTTCACGGAAATGATTTCTCCCGGGCCGAACTTGCAAGCATACATTGGTCAGGTACTGCATCGTGCGGTGATGGAGGTGAGCGAGCAAGGGACTGTAGCTGCAGCTTCAACGCTGGTAGAGATGCAGGCTGGAAGTGCTCCACCAACTGATCCGGTGAGGATGGATGTGAATCGTCCATTTATGGTCGCTGTAGTTGATAAATCCACTGAAGCATGGTTATTTGCCGGAAACGTAAACCAACCAGAAGAGATTCCCTCCCGGTAGTACGTAGTCTTCGTTATCCAAGTCTACTGACATGCCGCTCTCGAAATTCATTTTCGAGCATGCTCATCTGAATGGCATCGTGATATTGATGATTGTAATACAAGGCATCTCGCCGCACACCTTCGCGCTGAAATCCGAGCTTCTCATACGTACGAATCGCACGCTGATTGAAGGCATACACTTCAAGCTCGATTCGGTGCAGATTGCAGATGCCGAAACCATAGTCCAGCATAAGCAGCAATGCCTCGCTGCCATAGCCTTTTCCTTGATGCTCTATATGATCAATGGCGATCCGGATGTGCCCACTGCGATTTTTGGTATGCATGTCCATCAGGGCAATCTCTCCAATGACCCGATCATTTTCCTGCAAGGCAATCAGCAGCATCAAGCGTGAGTCATCCTGGGACGCGTTTTCGATGTAGCGCTCCACTTGGGGGCGGGTGAAGCTGTTTTGTGTCCCGGTGAGTCTGCGCATCTCGGCGTCAAACAACCCGGGAAAATAGGTATCAACGTCAGTCGATTCAAATGGACGCAGATAGATGCGCTTCGTTTCCAACAGACGTGGGATGCGTGGGGATGGTGTTGGTTGAGACATGGGTTATTCCCTCCTGTGAGTTCAAATCGTCATGCCATGAGTATAGCTGAATACTGTATACTTCCAAATATACAGTTTGGACAAATTGAACAGGACAGATGAGGTGGAAGTCATGAATCAATTACCGAAATTGGAGATAAACGAAAGCATCCCAATCTACGTACAGCTCTCGGATCACATCAAAAGGGAAATCATTCAGAGGAAACTGGTGGAACATAGCAAATTGCCTTCTGTACGCAAGTTGGCCGAGATGCTGGGCATAAGTACAACTCCGGTAGAATGGGCATACCAACAATTAATTGCTGAAGGTTATGTATACAGTCAGCCGCGAAGAGGATATCGGGTACGTCCCATCACGGATCGTTATAGTGAAATTCAAATTCCGGTGAGAACCGAGCAAAAGGATATGCAAATTCATGAACACCACCATCATGAACGAAAAATAGAGCGAAATGTGATTCGTCCAACAAAAGTGATCGAATTTGATTTTCATATGTCACGCAATGACTTCAGCCTGTTCCCGTTTGGCAAGTGGCACCAGTATGCGAACCGTATCTGGCGCGAAGAGGCAGAGGAATTATTGTTCTACGGAGATCCACAGGGTGAGTGGGGCCTGCGATGTGAAATTGCTAATTACCTTGGACAATTCAGGGGCGTAAACTGTTCTCCAGAGCAGGTTGTATTGGGTGCAGAGCAGCACTTGTTAATGTGTTTGCTTGTGCAGACGTTAACTCACGCGAATGGACTACAATCTATTGGCGTAGAAAATCCGGGCTATCGGCTACTGCCGGGCACATTCCGAAATTATGGTTATCAAGTGGTTCCAATCTCCCTAGATGATGCAGGATTAGATATATTAGAACTGGATCGTTTGGGAGTGAAAATAATAAGTGTCTCACCTTCGCACCAATTTCCTCTGGGCATGACCATGCCCATTGCCAGAAGAGTGGCTTTACTTGACTGGGCGGAGCAAACGGGGGCGTACATCATTGAGGATGATTATGACGGCGAATTTCGATATCATGGACGACCTATTCCTTCCATGCAGGGTTTGCTAGAGGGCAGCAGGGTGATTTATATGGGCGGATTCTCCCAAGTTCTCGCGCCTGCTCTGTGTGTTCATTATATGGTACTTCCCAAGGAGTTGATGGTATCTTTTCGGGAGATGTACAAGACGATTTTGTTTGAACAGTCAGCTTCACGTCTTCATCAGCGTACGTTGGAAGTGTTTATGCATGAGGGAGAATTGGGTAAACATATTCGTAAAATGCGTAACGTTTATAAACGCAAACATGACTTGATCATTCAGGAAATTCGACATTATTTCGGAGAAAAGGTTGAGATAATGGGTCAGAATGCCGGATTTCATCTAGTGCTCAGAGTTGATTCAACACAAACAGCCGCGGAGCTGGTGGCTGCGGCGTTAAGCGCTGGTATACAGATTAGTTCAACAGAATACCTGTGGACGGATGGGAGTGAACCAGCAGATGGCAAAAGGGAATTCATTATAGGGTTTGCTGGTATTGAGACGGAACGCATTGGACCGGGTATCGCCGCATTGGCAAAGGTCTGGAGAGAGCTTTAAGTCTTGTGAGCGGATCCGTCCAAAAATAAAGCGACCAGCTCACGTGCCAAATCGGTAATCGTTGCATGCATGTCGCGTACGCCTTCACGGTTTGCCAGCATCAGCAAGGAAGTGAACGCGTGGGCAAGCAGCATCGGATCAGCAGATCGCAAATAACCGTTGTCCATCTCCCGCTTGAAGTGGATAGCGAGGACTTCATAGATGCGGACTTCGGCTTCACGGATCTGTGCCAACTGATCTGTATCCAAATAGGTAATGGCTTCACGCATCATGGTCTCGGTATCGACGTGGGAGTGTTGCATCCGTCCTTCCGCAACTTTTTCCAGCCGCTCTTGTAATGTACCGGGTGCATCCATACGAAGAGCCGTTTGCTGCATGCCCATGGCCATCATACTGGTGATGGCGACGGTGAATAGCTGCGGTTTGCTGGAAAAATGATAATAGATCGATGCTTTGGTCACACCGCATAGCGAGGCAATTTGCTGGAGAGAAACGGGCTCATACCCGTGTTCCATAAAAAGCCGCGAGGCGGTCATCAGTATTTTCGACTGGGCTGATGCATGATCGGCACCGGCTTTGGGCCTGCCCGGCGAGCGGGGAGGGTTCGTTTTTTTGTTCATGATTGCATACCTCTTTACTTATTCATGTTGGCTGTACAAAAGTGTTCACAAAATTAGTATTTGCAATATTAACCTTCCGGTATATATAATTAAGTCAATTATACTATGACCCGTGGTTCATTTCTATATTTATCACATAAAAACGGCTTCATAGAACCAAAATAGGGAGATGAAGAGACAATGCAAGAAGGTTCGGGCTACGGCCGCTGGGTTGCTGGCAAACGAAGCAAATGGATTACACTGTTGGTATGGATCATCATCGCGGTTGTTCTTGGTGTGGTATGGCCTGCTGTAGGTGATCGTGAAACGAATAACGCGCAGGATCTGAGTGATTCCAAGCCATCGGTGCAGGCGGCAGCAGTTGCCCAGAAAGAATTCCCCGGCGGCGAAGGTGTTCCCGCGCTCATCGTATGGCGTCAAGCCGGCGGGCTGACGGATGAACAGATTGAGAACATTCAGGCGTTAACGGAGCGACTGGATCAAGATCCGGTTGAGCAGCAGCAATCTGTAGTTCCACTATATCAGTTGCCGCCACAGGCTCTGAAAGGTCAGCTTTCGGAAGACGGAAGCACCTTGGTTATGCCGCTCTTTTTCAATCAGGAAGCTGATTCCTCACAGTTGAAGGAAGGCATTGCAGCGCTGGAGCAGAAAACGAAAGACATTTTTGGCTCCAACCCATTTGATGTTGCCATTGATGATGCCAGCGCACTAAGTGCACGGGTTACAGGTCCGGTTGGGATATCCATTGATGCAAGTGGATTGTTCTCATCTGCAGATGTATCGCTGCTGATTGCGACCGTTGTGCTGGTACTCGTGCTGTTGCTGTTGATCTACCGTTCGCCCGTACTGGCTATTATACCAATTATTGCAGTTGGGTTCGCTTATATGGTCACCAGTCCGATTCTTGGATTCATGGCGGATCAGGGCTGGATTACAGTAGACGCGCAGTCCATCTCCATTATGACGGTGCTGTTGTTCGGTGCAGGAACGGACTATTGCCTGTTCATGATCTCCAGATTCCGTCAAATCCTCTATCATGAGCCGGATAAAAAGAAAGCACTCTTCCAAGCGATTACCGGATCATCTGGTGCGATTGCCATGAGTGGATTTACAGTCGTTGCAGCATTGCTTGTACTGTTGTTCGCAGAGTACGGTGCCTATCACCGTTTTGCCGTACCATTCAGTTTATCCATCTTCATCATGTTTATTGCGAGCCTGACGCTGGTTCCGGCATTGCTTGCGATCTTTGGTCGGGGTTCATTCTACCCGTTTGTACCGCGTACGCACGATATGGAAGTGGAACGTGCGAAGAAAAAAGGCAAAACAGCGCCTGCTCCGCGTAAAATCAAGGAAAGCTGGATTGGCCGTACAGTAGTAACCAAACCGTGGACAGTACTGGCGATTACGCTGGTGTTGTTGGGTGGACTGGCTACTTTCTCTAGCCAAATTAAATTCACGTATGACTTGTTATCGTCCTTCCCGGAGAATGTTGCATCTCGTGAAGGCTTCAAAGTCATTGGAGAACAGTTCTCGGAAGGTGAACTCGCTCCGGCGAAAGTGATTATTGATACCGAAGGCAGCGAGACAGATCTGAAACAACGTCTGGAATCGCTGGATTACGTAAGCAAGGTAGGTGAAGCGCAGCAGGGTGCTGAGAATGCCAACATCACCGCTTACGATGTGGAATTCAATCTGAATCCATATTCCATGGAGGCGATGCAGCATATCCCGGATCTGCGGGCAACGGCTGAACAGGCACTGAAAGATGCTGGAATAACAAGTGTGGACAGCCATGTCTGGATCGACGGTCAGACGGCTGAACAGTATGATATCGAAGTCACCGGAGAGCGGGATGCAAGCATCATTATCCCAGTGGTAATCGGGATGATCACATTGCTGCTGCTGTTATACCTGCGTTCCGTCGTAGCGACGGCGTATCTGATCGCAACAGTAGTACTATCCTACTTCTCTGCATTGGGCTTGGGATGGCTCATTATTCACTATGGGCTGGGAGCAGACGCCATTCAGGGAGCGATTCCGCTATACTCCTTCGTATTCCTTGTGGCGCTAGGTGAGGACTACAACATCTTCATGATTTCAAGCATCTGGCAAAAACGCAAAACGATGCCACTTCGCCAAGCGATCAAGGAAGGTGTGGGTGAAACCGGATCTGTTATTACTTCCGCAGGTCTGATTCTCGCAGGTACGTTTGCCGTACTGGCAACACTGCCGATACAGGTGCTGGTGCAGTTCGGTATTATCACGGCTGCGGGTGTCTTGCTCGATACGTTCCTTGTTCGACCGTTCATGGTGCCAGCCATTACAACGTTGCTGGGCAAATGGGCTTTCTGGCCAGGCAAGTATGTGCCTGTTGCAGAGAAAGACAAAGAGAAACAAAAACAATCCATGTAATCAATGGATAGATTCAGACAAGGACAGTGGGAACCTCAAACCTGCTGTCCTTTTTTCACCCATTTTCATATTGAAATGCAGGTTGATCCGAGCAAATGCTGAGATGGAATGGAGGAACTGTAAAATATCCGCAGAAACAGATTTGCCCGCTATTTTCTTTGTACAAGGAAGGTTTACGTGGCCAAGGGTTTTGGGACATAATAGAGGTAACGTCAGCCTCAGGCAGACGGATGGGATGAACATCAATGGGACAACCAGGGGGAAGGATGAAAACAAGCATGACGAACCAACTTAATGTGTATTTTAACCATGACGGCGGCGTAGATGACCTCGTATCGCTGTTCATGCTTCTGCAAATGGACAATGTAAATGTAACCGGTGTATCGGTTATTCCGGCAGACGGATATCTGGAGCCAGCCACAGATGCCAGCCGTAAAATTATCGATCGCTTCGGCACATATTCCGTAGAGGTAGCGAAATCCAACTCCAGAGGGAAGAATCCGTTTCCTGCGGCGTGGAGATTACACTCCTTCTATGTAGATGCACTTCCAGTACTGAACGAATCCGGCAAAATGGAAGCTCCTTTGTCTGCTGTTCCGGCTCACCAGCATCTGATTGAGAAAGTGCGCAACACCGAAGGCAAAACGCTGCTCCTGTTCACAGGACCGCTGACTGACCTCGCGCGTGCACTCGACGAAGCACCAGACATTGAAGAGAAAATCGACAAGCTTGTGTGGATGGGTGGTACGTTCGAAAGAGGGAACGTTGAAGAGCCTGAGCATGATGGTACAGCAGAATGGAACGTATTCTGGGACCCGGAGGCGGCTTACCGTGTATGGCAGAGCGGTATCCAGATTGATCTGGTAGCCTTGGAAAGCACGAACAAAGTACCTCTGACACCTGCTGTACGTAACCGTTGGGCTGCAGAGCGTCGCTTTGAAGGCGTTGACTTCTTGGGTAACTGTTATGCAGGATGTCCGCCACTGGTGTACAGTGAAACGAATTCCACGTACTATCTGTGGGATGTGTTGACTACGGCTTCCGTTGGACGTGAGGACATCGTGAAGAAGAAAACGGTGAACTGTATTGTTATCCCGGATGGTCCAAGCCAAGGCCGTACGGTGGAACAAGCAGACGGACGTCCGGTACAACTCGTGTATGATACCGATCCGGAAGCGTTCTTCACATACATGACGGATTTGGGCAAAAAAGCTGCTCCGCAGCGTTATTAATTCAGGCAGCTGCGAGGCCAGCCTCCATTAAGGTACAACAATAAAAAGCCGCAGGCAGAGTGAACAGGAATGGGATAATTCCCATGTCCGTTCCCTGCCTTGCGGCTTTTTTGTATTCATCCGGTGGGCTCCATGGATTTCCCATCTGCAATCGGATTTAAATTTTGAATCGGCTTATCAACCCATTCAATTCACTGGACAACACACGAAGGGATTCCGCGGAAGTACTCATCTCATCCATCGATTGCAGCTGCCCGTCAGTTGCAGCGGAAACCTCCTGAATACTGGAAGAGGACTTACGCGAGATATGTTCCATATCCTCAACGGAGGCGGATACCTCTTCGGCACTGGCAGAGAGCTGCTCGGAAGCGGCGGACACTTCGTGCAGACGTTCATTCATCGTCTCAATGCCGGAATGAATGGATGTGAACGAACGTCCTGCTTCCTGAACAACAGCAAGACCAGCCTGAACTTCTGAGGTACTGGCTGACATATGCGAAGATAAAACGGCAGTCTGGCGCGTCATTTCGGCGATCAGTTCAGTCACATGTTGGGACGATTGCTCTGATTCCCCCGCAAGCTTTCGAACCTCGGAAGCAACTACGGCGAATCCGCTGCCATGTTCCCCGGCACGAGCAGCTTCAATGCTTGCATTCAATGCCAGCAGACTAGTCTGGGAAGCAATACCCTTCATCATGTGGGCTACCGATTCAATTTTGCTGGAGTATTGCGCGAGCTGGGAGGTGGATGCTTCCATCTGAGCGTTGGCCTGATGAATCTTGTCCATGCGGTCAATTGCTGTGTTGATGTTGGTCTGGCCCTGTATCGCGTTGTGGGTTGTCTCCTCGGATACATCAGCCACCATGGAAGATGAATTCGCAATATGCTGCATGCTGCGTGTAATCTCCTCCATTGCTACAGTGACTTCACCTGCCCGTGCAACCTGCTCCGCAGCGCCTTTGGCTGTGTGGTCTGTGTGCTCAGCAATGCGCTGGCTGGCTTCCGCTGTCGCCTGCGAGTGTCTGGATACCCCTTCGGCTGCTTGCAGCAGGGAATCGGAGCTTTTACGGATACCTGTCATGACATCTCTTGTATCCGTGACCAGATGTTTGAACTCCGAAGCAAGCTGCCCAACCTCATCCTTGCGTCCAAGCTCGACATTGACAGTCAGATCACCTTTGCCCACCTCAGCAATGATTTTCTTCAGTTTCACCAGAGGACGGGTCAAATAATGCGCAAATCCATAGACCAGCAGTACGCTGAGTAATACGATGGCAAGAGCAGTCCAGATCATGGTCATCCGATTGCGTGTCATCAACTCGTAGACGGCAGTGGAGTCAAGATCGGCGCCAACCAGACCAAGCAGTTCCCCGTTAGCCCCATGAATTGGTACATAGGCTGTAATCGTTGCTCCGTATTCATCCTGGGTCAGATCGCCCCGGAAAGGTTCGTTTTGTGCAAAGGCTTGCAGCATCCCTGCATATTGATTTTCTTCAGGCGACCCGTAAGGCGAGAAATCATCCTCTTCTACATCTGGAGCAGCTCCATCCACCACGTAATAATACGATGAGGCTCCGTTCTCTTCACGCTTACCAAGCGTGTATAGATACTTCAACCCATTGGCCTGGCGAAGCTGGCTGAGTTGTTCGCGCAAGGTATCGTAATACTCGGTTTGATCCCGTCCTGTACTGAGTGGCGCATACAGGGAGGTGTCAATGGATTGTGCTGCTCGTTCGGCAACAGCCTGTGCCTGCATACCCATCGATTGTTCAACCAACTGTGCGGATGAGCGATACATGGTAATGCCAAGAACGGCTCCTGCCGCCAGCATCAGACAGGAAAAAAATAAAAAGATACGCATAAACAAACTGTTCATTAGTAGAAATGCTCCCCCTTGATATGTAGGACTATGAATTCTTATATTGAAGTTGGATGAATCGTCTTGCTAAAACTACGTTTCCTTCTTTGCTAACGTACGTATATGTATTTCATTTCTATTTAAAATATCGGCATCTGCATGATAAAGAATTAGCCCCCGGATCAAGTAGATCCAGGAGCTTATCTTGTTTGAAACGTATAAATGGATATCTCATCCCATGAACTCCCCATGATTGCAGGAGCCAATTGCTGATGTTACTACAAAGAGGGCTTTACATCGTCCCGCCACCCTGGCGGATGGAGGCAGGGATCTTTTCTGGTCCCTGATTAATATATTTATTAATAAAAGTGCCTACTTTGGCATCATCGAATTGGTCCAGCTTCATCGTTTTGGTCCATGCCGTCACGACGACCTCACTGCCCTCAGGGATGTCCTTGCTCGGCACAGCAAGGATACCTGATCCAGCTTTGCGGAACTTGGCAAGGTATTTCAGATGCTCCTTCAACTCATCACTTGCGTTCTCACGATAATAAATGATGATATCCCCATGTTCCAGATTATGTACCAGATATGGATAGCCGGGGAAATCGGTGTAAAATCCAAACTTGATATCATGCGGGTTATGAGGCCCTGACGTCGGGATGGTCATCTCATATTGGATCGGTTCTTCTGTATGATCGGCTCCGTAATATTTATCGTCGGTCACGTCAATCGCAGCACCAGCATTCAGATCCGCAACATCATACTTGGTAAGTGCGCCCTGCATGAAGAAAAGACTAAACGCAATGATCGACACCCCCAGTAGTGCATGAGCAGCCAGGCGGATGGATCGGGTTTTCTTTTTAATCACAGCGCGTTCATCCTTCTTCATATGTGCAAGTACAGACTTCTGGGTGCGTGCAGACCAGATATAAGCTGCGATGGAGAGCAATAGAACGATTGCACCGACGATAAGCCATAGGTAGGATGTGCCTGCCTCGTGCTCCATTTGCATATGATTCATATTCATGTCCATATCGATTTTCTCTACCCTTCTTAATAAAATGAATGATAACTATACACTACATAATGTAGTGTTAATGACAATGGTACAGGTCCTATATAAACATAGAGGGTTTCTCACCTCATATCCTTACGTAAAAAAGGACATACCTTTTACACTACACATTATAGTGTATGGAGCACAACGAGTGCAATCTGTTGATGTTGAAAACAAAAGAAGACCCTCCTTGCATAAGCAGAGAGAGCCTTCGTAAGAGTTTTGAACTAGATGCTACATACGACCAAATGGAGAAAACATCAGGCTAATCAATCCAATGATCATTGTAGCCAACAAGCGATACAGAATATAAAACAATACAACATTGGCAATCAACACGCTGTACATGCTATCGATAGCTGCCTTGGTCCGATTCAGCGGATACTGGAACAGCACCGTATTAAGAGATACAAAGATAATCAAAAACGAGACAACGAGGAAGAAGATAGCGATGGAATACGAGATAACAATAAACAGATTCGCCAGGACGAGCGACGCTACAGCGGGCACAAGTAATGTACCGAACTGGGCAACCAGTGTTTTGGGGCGGAACGTTATTTTTTCAATCTTCAATATGGCATACATCAATGCGATAGCTACGATCAAAGAAATGGCGGTGAACAACAGCGGTCTGATAAACCCGCCAATGAACAATCCGTCCATTTCCATCCGGCCGAAAGTAATCAAAAAGTATGTAGAGGATAGAACCGCAATCAGAGCCATCGTGATCCAGCCGTTAAGAGAATGCTGTTCACCAACAGTTTTCATAGTTTGATAAGGACGGGTGAGAACACTAAGGAAATAGGATAGATACTGTTTGCTTACTTCTTTGGCTTGCTGAACTTTCTCATTTTGTACGATGTTATTCCACTGATTGGCATTGTTGTCTCCAGAAGATGAAGCGCCCTCTGCGGCGGAAGAGTCGGATACCTGTTGTACAGGTCTGGGAGCAGAAGGTGTGTTGGAAGAAATGGGATCATGAGAAGGTGTTGCCTGTGTGCTCGACCAACGGGTGTATTCGGGTTCGGCAGCAGCGGATTGTTGATCCTGAGCGGAATCTGCAGTAGGGGAGGAAGGGGTTAGATTAGAGCCGCACCTCTCGCAAAAACTAGCATTTCCATTTTCATGATTACATACTGGGCATTTCATGGCATGAGCCTCCAATTTCATAAATTAAGATAATATAGACATTTTGTCTCATTTTAACGGTTGATGACGAAGTTTGTCTATGTTTTCAAGGGAATTAATACCCGTTATTTTCCACCTAGGTATGTGATTAAACCGGTCCCCTTATTTTCATATTGACATAAGTATGCGCCGGAATTATGATGTCATTACCGAAATTGATAATCATTATCATTAAATGAACGTTAATCTAAGGGTTTGTACTCATCGACATATTAATCGCAGGTGTACATTCAAATCAGTCTAACCAATGAGGAGTGTATCGTGTTGAAAAAAATATTGGCATTGCCGGCTGTTGTGCTGGCAACTTCGGTTTTACTCGCCGCTTGCGGCAACAATGATACTTCGGACAAGCAGGCAGAGACGCCTGCTGCTCAAAGCGAAAATCAAGCTTCCACAGAAACCACGGATGCAGCAGGTCAGGAAACGGCGGGGAGCGATTATACAACCGCAGTGGATGGCTATCGCACGTTTGCAATTGAGCAGATCGATGAATTCGTGAAGCAAACGGAGAAGTTCACGGATGCTGTGAAAGCGGGTGATCTGGAGACTGCCAAATCATTATATGCACCAGCTCGTATGTATTATGAACGCATTGAACCGGTAGCCGAGGCACTTGGGGATCTGGACCCGAATATTGATGCACGTGACGGAGATGTGGAGGCTGCCGACTGGCGTGGATTCCACCGGATTGAGAAAGCGCTTTGGGAAGACAAGACGACCGATGGCATGACTGACTTTGCGGATACCTTGTTAAGTGATGCTAAGCTCCTGCGTGCCAAAGTCGAGACGATGGACATCGATGCGAGTCTTATGGTAACGGGTGCGGTAGAACTGCTGAATGAGGTTTCCTCCAGCAAGGTAACCGGTGAAGAAGAACGTTATTCCCATACGGATCTGTATGATTTTGCAGCGAATGTAGAGGGGGCACGCGAGATATATAATCTGCTCAAGGATGATCTGGCTGCCAAAGACAAGGATCTGAATCAGCAAATTGCAGACCGATTCGATGCGCTCGAAAAAGAGCTTGCTCCATTCAAGGATGGAGACGGGTACGTTTCCTACGAGAAGCTGAAGGATGAGGACGTGAAGAAGTTGAGTCAGAACCTGGATGCATTGGCTGAACCGCTGTCGAACATGGGACAAGTACTGGGAGTGTAGACGATGACCGAGCAGAAAAAGGATTCGCTGAAAAAGCCGTTGTCACGGCGTGAAATGCTGAAGCTGACCGGCGTGGCCGGATTGGGTCTGCTCTTGGGCGGAGGCGGTGCCAGCGGTCTGATGGCGCTGAGCCGCAAAAGCAGTCCGGCGGCATTGGATGTGAACACGCCGGACAATGCACTGCCCTTCTACGGCAAGCATCAGGCAGGCATTATTACCCCGGCTCAGGATTTCATCTGCTTTGCCGCCTTTGATGTGACGGCGGGAAGTGCGGATGAACTGCGCCGTCTGTTCAAGAACTGGACGGCGGCTGCCGCTGCCATGGCCACCGGAGAGATGATTGGCGAACATAATACAACGCTGAATACTCCGCCTACCGATACGGGCGAAGCGGCAGGCCTGACACCGTCACGAACCACGTTGACGTTTGGTGTGGGGCCCTCTTTGTTTGACGGGCGCTTCGGGCTGCAGGGCCGGAAGCCCAAGGGCCTGCGTGATCTGCCGGCATTCGCCGGAGATGCGCTGGACCCGCAGTGGTGTGGTGGCGACCTGTGCGTGCAAGTCTGCGCAGACGATATGCAGGTCGCCTTCCATGCTATCCGCAATCTCGCGCGCATCGCACGCGGGCATGCGGTATTGCGCTGGACGCAGGAAGGTTTCCAGCGCACAGGCCGAGCTGACCCTGCGGGTGGAACACCGCGCAATTTGCTCGGCTTCAAGGATGGCACCGGCAATCCGGATACAACGGATGCCGTGCTGATGGATCAGACCGTCTGGGCGCAGCCGGCTGACGGTTCGGGGTGGATGGCCGGTGGCAGCTATATGGCCGTCCGCCGGGTTCGCATGCGTGTGGAGGTGTGGGATCGCTCCACACTGAAAGACCAGGAGGCGACATTTGGACGCCACCGGAATAGCGGAGCGCCGCTCGGTAGCCGCGGCGAGTTCGATCCGGTAGATCTGAAGGCCAAGTCTGCCGATGGACAGCCTGTCATTCCGGCAACGTCACATCTGCGCCTCGCCAAGGGAGACGGCAGTCAGCAAATTTTACGCCGCTCCTACTCGTATTCGAGTGGGCTTGATGCCAAGACCGGACAGCTGGATGCAGGTTTGCTGTTCATTAGCTATCAAAGGGACCTGGAGAAGCAATTTATTCCGATTCAGAAACGACTGGCAACGAACGACAAGCTGAACGAATATACCGTGCACACGGGTAGTGCTGTATTTGCCTGTTTCCCCGGAATTACGAATGGCGGATATATCGGTGACACCTTAATTTAATGGGGAGGATGACGATGATGGGCAGGATCGCAGATCTGAAGGCGCAGAAGCGGCTGTACAAAGGAAGATTGATGCGCTCCTTGCTGATGCTGCTGGTGTTCCTGATGGTGGGGTCTGGGGTAATTCGTTTACTAGATATGCCACACTCTTCTGCTGAAGGGCTACAAAACAATGAGCAGTCTGTGCAAAAACAACTGGATAGTCTATTGCCGCCTGTAGGCAGCGCCTTGGTTGAAGCGGGACAGGGCAAGCTGACAGAAGCCACAGAGGACGTCGCCGAATTCCGGCAACTATGGAATGATGCCAGCACGTTGGAGCCGGGGCAGAATGCTGATCAGGTTGCGACGACCGCCAGCGTTGTAGGTGAAGCCTTGTCCAAAGCCGAACAGGCACTGTCGGGCAATGATTCTGATGCTGCCAAGCAAGCACTGGCCGATCTGGCCCGTGCGACCAATCAGTACATTGAGGCGTTTCAAGGTGCGGAAGAGAGCAACGACGCAGGACGTAAAGCCGCCGAAAGGTTGCTGCCAGACGCACGTCAAAGTTTGAATGCAATGGAACAGGGCGATTGGACTCAGGCAGAGCTTGCCTATAAACGGATTGTTACGGCCTGGAAAGGCACCGAAGCTCCAATCCGTCAGGATCATTTTGGCGTATACAGCCAGTTGGAAAAAGACATCAGCTTGGTTCGAATTGCAATGCAGGCCGAGCCCCGCAAGGAAGTACAGGCAACAGAGCGTATGCAGGAACTGGTCACGTTGCTCACAGACTACAGTGCAGGGACACTCAAGGAAGGGGAAGTTGAGGATACATCAGCATCCTCAGAGGCTTCTTCATTATCCGACCTGCTGAAATTACTGGAGCAAATAGAGAAGCAAATTCAGGCGGGGGATGCCACTTCTGCTGCGGCGGGATTGGAGCGGTTTATCGTGGCCTGGCCTTTGGTTGAAGGTCAGGTACAGATATCATCTCCGGCTTCATATACGGCAATTGAGAATGAGATGGCGGAAGCATCCGGGTATGTCGTCTCCAATCCGCCAAATACGGTGAAGGCATCCGAGGTTGTAACCCGTATGATCAATCGGCTGGAGCCGTTAACGGCTACCACCTCATACACGGCTTGGGATGCGGCATTAATTCTGCTTCGCGAAGGATTGGAAGCCATTCTGGTACTGTCTGCATTGCTTGCTTATGCCAAGAAGAGTGGAGAGAATGCGGCCCGGCGCTGGATCTGGGCGGGAGCTGGTAGTGGCCTGCTGATCAGTGCGGCGCTGGCTGTTGTGCTGTCGCTGACCCTAGCTGTGGCATCATCGGGCAGCACAAGGGAGATGATTGAAGGGTATACGGGCCTTGCTGCCGTTGTACTGATGCTGACGGTTGGACATTGGATGCATAGCAAATCGAATACCCGCTCCTGGAATAGCTATGTACAGCGACAGGTGGGGGGTGCACTGGCCCGGGGAAGTCTGTGGTCACTCTTCGCTGTGGCGGGTCTTGCCATATTGCGAGAAGGTGCAGAGACTGCAATCTTTTATATCGGCATGGCGCCTGCAATTGAGACCTCGCAGATGTTGATCGGTATGGGGGCGGCGTTGCTCATCCTGATTGTATTGGCTGTGGCCATTATTCAGTTCAGTGTACGTCTGCCTGTACGATGGTTTTTCCTGACCGCAACGCTGCTGATTTATTATCTGGTATTTCGTTTCCTTGGAGAGAGTATTCACTCCCTACAAGTTTCGGCAACCCTTGGGGCTCATGTCGCACCAAGTCTGCCGACAATTGGTTGGCTTGGCATGTATCCGACATGGGAGACCTTTATTCCACAACTCGTTGTTCTGCTCTTTATGATCTTTAATTTGATTCGTACAGAAGTACGTTCAGCCAAAGGAGCATCCAAGGCATCCGTGTAGCACGGAGCTGCGAATTTTGGTTAGAGGCTGCGTCCTATTCACGTCATATGATAATTGCCATCATCAAAGAGTATCCTTAAGTCCCTATGTAAAAAGCCGTATCCTTCACGATCTATTCTGCGTGAAAGATACGGCTTTTTATTTTTTTAGAGGTCTATGGGATATGAGACAGGTTAAACGGTCTGTGGATTGGCCTTCATCATAGTGGGTGTGGACTCCCGTATGATCGGTTTGGTCACGATATGCGAGACCTGATAAGGCTGTGACGGATTGTCAATTCGGGATAACAGCATCTCCGCAGCTTTGATGCCCATTTCGTTGCTGTAAATATGCACAGTTGTTAATGGAGGCTCAATAATCCGTGATTCAGGCGCATTATCGAATCCGCATATTACAATATCCTGAGGAACAGTAATATTCCTCGCTCTCAACGCTCTGATGAGTTCGACGGCGATAAAGTCGTTGGCACATACATACGCATCCGGCAGCGACTTCAGTTCTGCCACTCGCTCGTTCAACCAGCCGGGCTTCGAGAAGAACAGGCGGTCATCATCCACAATGCATTGGGATGGATCGACCTGCAAACCCGCCTCCAGCATAGCCCGCTGGTATCCTACCCAACGTTCGTTGAAGCTTTTGCAATGATTGTAATCCCCGGCAAATCCAATATGGTTGTATCCACTCTCAATTAATTTTCTGGTTAACTGATACGTGCTGTGCTCGTTCTCCATCAACAGCAAATCGGCATGAAATTCCGGATAACATATGTCGGAAGCGCAATCGATGAAGATCGTGGGAATTCCGAGATCAGTAATAAGCTGAGTATATTTCAGATCAAACAATTCAATGCAAATGATACCGTCCACGTTGGAAATATCAAAATTGTTGGGAAGTGTAAGTGAGTCCTGATCTACCTCACGCACGATATGAATGGAGAGATTGTATCCTTCTGCGCTGATTCTTTTCTCCAGACCACTGATTAACATCGAACCAAAGTGGGATGTATTGGGCAGATTCTCTGTTAACAGGGCGATATTGCTTGGAGCCTTGGTTAGAACATGCTCATTTTCCATATAGGCAAACTGTTTATATTTAAGTTCAATTGCTTTTTTAATTACACGATTACGTGTCTCATCCGGGATATTTCCGCTATCATTCAAGGCTTTGGAAGCTGTATTCCGGGAGATGCCCAAAGCATCCGCGATGTCCTGTATCGTGATTTTTTCTTTTGCCATCTAGTGCTTCACCTCTAATGATCATATGGTCGTCCATAGTATTATCTTAGTCAAATGTATAATAGATCGGAACAAATAGCAATCTTAATTTTACATATGCACAATTGAGTTTACATTTTTAAATCTGACAGTGCGCTGTTATTTGTATTCAGCAGTTTCGTTACAAATGATAATTAGTTCTAAATATCCTACTGCTAATAGTGGCGATTATAGGTTGAAGGGAAAGAAATAAACGTTATATATACAATGAAATGCACATTCAGAACTCAAAAAACTCACAAAATGTTATCAAATGCACAATTATTTTTTACATTACATATTGACTGATGCCTAGATTACCTGCTAAATTGTAAATTATTAAATGAGCAATTGTAAATAATGAAAGCCCTTACTACAAGCAATTGTCAACTTCAGGAATGAACGGAGGTCATGTGTTGGAAAACACGGTGGATACCAAAAAAGGTACAGGAAGGGCGTTGAAAGAGAGGACATCAACCGGCAGGATGCAGCAGTTCAAAAAGAATTATTTTTTGTATTTGTTACTCGCACCAGCTCTGATCCTGACCCTTATCTTCAAATACATCCCGATGTACGGAGCCATTATTGCATTTAAGGATTTTAGTCCGATCAAAGGCATCATGGGCAGTGAGTGGGTAGGTTTGAAGCATTTTGAGAAGTTTTTAGCTTCGCCCAATTTTGATGTCATTTTTATGAATACGCTTAAACTTAGCTTTTTTGGATTGATATTCAGCTTTCCTGTACCGATTTTGCTTGCACTCATGCTCAATCAGGTACGTAAGGCCGGAGTGAAGAAAAACATCCAATTGTTTCTGTATGCCCCCAATTTCATCTCGGTTGTTGTCGTTGTGGGTATGCTGTTCATCTTTCTATCCCCGACAGGACCGATTAACCAGTTCGCCACTTGGATTACCGGTCAGCCAATCATGTTCATGTCCGAGCCGGAATATTTCCGCTGGATATACATTTTGTCGGATATCTGGACCGGGGCGGGTTGGGCTTCCATCATCTATGTCGCTGCTTTGGCCAATGTCGATCCGGAACTTCACAATGCAGCCAATCTGGATGGAGCGAATCTCATTCAGCGTATTCGCCATATCGACCTTCCGACGATTCGACCGATTATGGCCATCGTATTTATTCTTGCCGCTGGCGGGATCATGTCGATTGGATTTGAGAAGGCCTACTTGATGCAGACGTCGATGAACCTGCCTTCCTCTGAGATCATTGCCACGTATGTCTACAAGGTGGGCTTGCAGTCCGGAGATTACGCTTATTCTGCGGCAGTGGGATTGTTCAACTCGGTCATCAATGTCATTTTGCTGGTTACTGTGAATCTGATCGTGAAGAAATTGAATGAAGGCGAAGGCCTCTATTAGGAAAGGAGTGTTATCCATGGTAGTCAAACATACAGGACTGGATCGTCTGATCCTCGCGCTGAACGCGATTTTTCTCACCTGTGCCGTACTGGTTGTGGTTGTCCCCCTGATTTATATCGTAGTTGCCTCATTCATGGACCCAACGGTGCTGCTGAACCGTGGACTGTCCTTCAATGTGTCCGACTGGAGTCTGGATGGGTATCAGATGATTTTGTCCAATCCGGCCATGATTCGAGGGTTTGCCAATGCGGTGCTGTACTCGGTTTCCTTTGCACTCGTGACGGTGACCGTCTCGATATTTGCAGGGTATGCCTTGTCTGACGAAAGGTTGGCTGGGCGAGGATTTTTCATGATTATATTTATCATCACGATGTTCTTCGGTGGCGGTTTGATTCCTACCTATCTGCTTGTTCGTAATCTCGGCATGCTGGACACGGTATGGGCCATTATCATCCCAGGCGCAGTCAACGTCTGGAACATCATTCTCTCCAGAACCTTCTTCAAAGGGGTACCGCGAGAACTGAAAGAAGCTGCCAATGTGGATGGAGCCTCCGAGATGAAGATTTTCTTTCAGATCGTCATTCCGTTATCGAAACCCATCATTTTTGTCCTCGCGTTGTACGCGTTTGTAGGGCAGTGGAATTCCTATTTTGACGCCATGATCTATCTGGATAATCCGAACCTCCATCCGTTACAGCTCGTTCTGCGCTCCATTCTGATTCAGAATCAGGCTGCACCGGGCATGATCAGTGATCAGCTTGCGATGGCTGAACTGAAACGGCTCTCGGAAATGATCAAATATTCAGCCATTGTCATTTCGAGTCTGCCACTCATCATCATGTATCCGTTCTTTCAGAAATATTTCGAAAAAGGTGTCATGGTAGGTTCACTTAAATAGTGAACAGCCTGAAATAAAGCACGTTCGACCCAACACAATCCACGGAGGTCATTATCATGAAAAAAGTGAACAAGTCCAGAAAAGCCGCTACAACGGCATCCATCTCCATGTTGTCAGCCATGCTCCTGCTCTCGGCGTGTGGAGGGGGAGGAGGCGGTGCAGCGAGTGAAGCCCAGTCGCCTGATGGCAAAGTGACATTGAATTTTATAACACAGAGTTCTCCGCTGGCCCCTGCTGATCCGAATGAGAAGCTGATTAACAAGAGACTCGAAGAGAAAACCAATGTGCATATCAACTGGAAGAACTATACGAGTGATGTGTTTGCGGAAAAAAGAAACCTGGCGGTAGCCAGCGGTGATTTGCCCGATGCCATCTTTGACGCAGGTTATGGGGATTATGATCTCCTGAAACTGGCTAAGGATGGAGCCATCATTCCACTGGAGGACATGATTGAGCAATACATGCCGAATCTGCAAAAGGTGCTGGAGGAAGCTCCCGAATACAAGAGCATGATTACGGCACCAGACGGACATATTTATTCCTTTCCCTGGATTGAGGAGCTCGGAAGTGGCAAGCAGCGTATACAGGCGGTTGATGACTTGCCCTGGATCAACGTGGAATGGCTGAACAAGCTCGGACTGAAGATGCCAACGACAACCGAAGAACTGAAACAAGTGCTGATTGCGTTCAAAACCCAGGACCCGAACGGCAATGGCAAGGCTGACGAAATTCCGTTGTCCTTCATTAACAAGCCGGGTGGAGAAGATCTGACATTTTTATTTGCAGCATTTGGACTCGGGGAGAACTGGGACCACACCGTGGTGACCAACGATGGAAAAGTGGTCTTCACGGCAGCGGATGAAGGCTACAAAGAAGCGGTCAAATACATTCACGAACTGGTTCAGGAAGGTCTTGTGGATGTGGAAGCCTATCAGCAGGATTGGAATACGTATCTGGCCAAGGGCAAAGACAACAAGTATGGCATGTACTTCACTTGGGATAAGGCCAACATTACAGGCATGAATGATACCTATGATATTCTGCCTCCGGTTGCTGGTCCCAATGGAGAAATTAATGTCACACGTACAAACGGTATTGGTCTAGACCGGGGACGCATGGTTGTTACGAGCAGCAATAAAAATCTGGAATCCACAGCGAAGTGGGTGGACCAATTGTACGATCCGCTCCAATCCGTGCAGAACAACTGGGGAACTTACGGTGATGAGACACAGCAGAATATTTTTGAATTCGATGAAGCCAAAGGCATGCTGAAGCATCTGCCGCTGGAAGGCGCTGCACCTGTAGAGCTCAGACAGAAAACGAGTATTGCAGGACCACTGGCTATCCTCGACAGTTACTATGACAAATACACGACCAAACCGGAAGATGCTGCATGGCGTATGGACCTGCTTGATAAATATATGGTTCCGCATATGAAAGCAGAAAACGTCTATCCAAGTGTATTTTTCTCAATCGATGAACTCGACCGCCTTTCCACCATTGAGACTGATCTGTTCGCCTATGTGCTGCGTATGCGCACGGAATGGTACCAGAATGGAAAGATCGATCAGGAGTGGGACGCTTATCTGAAAGAGCTGGATCGTCTGGGATTACAAGAGTGGCTGCAGATTAAACAAGCGGGATATGACCGCAACACCCAATAAAACAAACTGGATGAGGAGACTCTTGCCGCACATAGCATTAAGGTGCGTGAGTGAAGCAAAGTTTCCTCTTCAACAGTTTGATTCAAAGGAGTAAACCAATATGTCTACCATTTCAACAATCGATTACCGGGGCGTCTATCACTTCTCACCCAAGGAGAAGTGGATGAATGACCCGAATGGCATGGTATTTTTCAAAGGTGAGTATCACCTGTTCTATCAGCATCACCCGTTTGGCACAACCTGGGGACCAATGCATTGGGGACATGCGGTGACCAAGGATCTGGTTACCTGGGAAGAGCTTCCTGTAGCTTTGGCGCCGGATGAACTTGGCATGATATTCTCCGGCAGTGCCGTGGTGGACTGGAACAATACGTCCGAATTCTTTGACGATGAGCCAGGACTGGTGGCTATTTTCACCCATCATCAGGAGGTGCCAAACGATCATCCAATTCAGCGACAGAGCCTTGCTTATAGTAAGGACAGTGGCAGAACATGGATGAAATACGAGGGGAATCCGGTGCTGGAGCATGAGTCGTTCGTGGATTTCCGTGATCCCAAAGTGTTCTGGCACGAGCAGACCAAGGAATGGGTTATGATTATCGCTTGTGGTCAGACGGTATGTCTGTACCATTCTCCCAATCTGAAGGATTGGACATTGGGCAGTGAATTCGGCGCCGGGATAGGTTCGCATGATGGCGTTTGGGAGTGCCCTGATCTGTTCCCGCTGGCCGTGGATGGGGATGCGAGCCAGGAGAAATGGGTGATGCTCGTCAGCATTGGTGCAGATCCGGCCTTTAAGGAGGGCTCCAGGACGCAGTACTTCACTGGAGATTTTGATGGGCTTACATTTGTTCCAGATGAAGCTTCCCACACCGTTCGCTGGCTTGATCATGGTCGGGATAATTACGCAGGGGTCAGTTGGTCCGACATTCCGGAAGAAGACGGCAGACGCCTGTTTATGGGATGGATGAGCAATTGGATGTATGCCAATCAGACACCAACCGAAGGTTACCGCGGTGCGATGACGATTGCAAGAGAGCTGACATTGGAGAAAAGGGACGGAGAAGTCCTGCTGGTTCAGCGTCCTGCACGCGAGCTCAAGCACGCCCGTACGCCAGTACTGTCCTTACGGAATGCTTCCATCAGTCAAGTGAGTGAGCAGTTGAACACCTTGCGCCTAGTAAACTATGAGATTTATGCGGAATGGGCTTCTGATCAGTCTGTTCAATTTGCATTACGAAGTGGTGCGGACAACGAAACGCTCATTGGTGTGGACGCTAGCCAGAATGAGGTATATGTTGATCGCAGTCGATCGGGTATATCGGGTTTTCATGAACATTTCATGGGTCGCCATGCAGCTGGATTAAAAGCAGTGGACGGAAACCAACATCTGCGTATTTATGTGGATTACTCATCCGTAGAGGTATTTGCCAATGACGGTCAAGCGGTTATTACGGATCTGATCTATCCGGATGTAGGTTCCGAGGGAATCTCTGTTCAGTCCGAAAATAAGGATGTAGTATTTGCTTCGCTTCATATCTACGAGCTATCCCCCATCCGGGTTGAATGTCAGTCGGAATAATCGTGAGGGGGACTGTAAGATGCGTATAGGAGCAATAGAAGCTGGTGGAACGAAGTTTGTATGTGGTGTAGGTAACGAGCGAGGGGAAATTGAAGATTGGTGCAGCTTTCCAACGGAACATCCCGAGAACACACTGGCGAAGGTCATCGACTATTTTAGGGACAAAGGGGTGGCGGCGATCGGGATCGGTTCCTTTGGTCCGATTGATCTGCAACCGGATAGCCCTACCTATGGTTACATTACAACAACGCCCAAGCCAGGGTGGGAAAACTGTAATGTTATTGGAGCGTTGAAGCGCGAATTCCCGGTTCCCTTCGGATGGGATACGGATGTGAATGCAGCGGCCCTTGGAGAAGTCACTTGGGGAGCGGCAAAGGGACTGGACAATTGTGTGTATTATACGATCGGCACAGGTGTTGGGATTGGACTTGTGGCGGGAGGTAAACGTGTGCATGGGTTGCTGCACCCAGAGGGTGGGCACATCCGGACGAGACGGCACCCGGAGGATCATTTTGCCGGATTATGTCCGTATCATGGCGATTGCCTGGAGGGAATGGCTGCGGGCCCAGCCATTCAAGCCCGCTGGCAGAGCCCTGGCAGCGAACTCCCGACAGACCACCTGGCTTGGGAGATCGAATCTTTTTACATTGCGGAGTCCATCACAACGGCCATTCTGCTTCACTCCCCTCAAAAGGTCATCTTGGGCGGAGGGGTGATGCAGCAAAGTCATCTGTTTCCCATGATCCGGGATCAGGTTGTACGGAATCTGAATGGTTATGTGAATGCAGCCGCAATAACGCAACATATTGACCAATATATTGTTCAGCCTGGATTGGGCCAGCACGCAGGACTATGCGGCGCCCTCGCATTGGGTTTAGAAGCAATGCAGCATGAAACATAGGCTTCATAGCGTTTGATATGTATGGACGTCCCAGAAGGGGCGGATGCAGGTTCACTTATCTAAGAGACTGCGCCGTCCTTTGTGGGATTTTTGTCTCATCTACTATATGAAAAGAGGGAATGCTCATGAAAATCATCTTCCGTTCCATTGGTTGTGTTCTACTATCATGTGTCCTTGGATCTTCTTCTGCTGGAGCCTATTCCACAGCATCTGTTATGGAGACAAATACCTCGCAAAGGATAGAGCAGACCTCCAAGGAATCAGCAAAACAGGGGGAGGCGGTTCACATGTTAACCCAAGTGTCTAAGGCAATAACGAATTTGTCAGATTGGGCATTGCGAGGTAGAGGCAATCTGGAAGATACGGATGAAGGACTTCGTCTGACTTCGGATGCAGGGGAGAATGTGATGGCCATATCGGCCACACGAGCCGATAATTTTATCTATGAAGCGGATCTGATGATTCAGGATATGAAAGCGGATACGAGTCTTGTTTTTCGATCCAATGATACAGGTTGGTCTTCATATATGCTGCAAGTGGTTCCCCAGACTGGTGTGATACGTCTGAGAGATGCCAGTGGACAGCCGGGAACGTTAAATGTAGAACATAAAGCAAACCTGGAATCTGGAGGTATCTATCATCTGAAAGTGAAAGCGGACGGAGAGAGCCTGCAGGTATATTGGGATAATCGGTATGACCCGGTGATTGATGTGAAAGACAGTGCCTACTTGTCAGGTAATCTGGGGCTTCATGTGTGGGATGGGTCGGCTTTGTTCCAGAATGTGCAGGTTAGTACCCTGAATGGCAATATCGGCAAAACGATTAGCATCTTAGGTGAATGGCAGCCGGATTTGAAAGGATATAAAGGGAAAACGAACGCGCAGGGGAAAGGGAGAGTCATTTACGAGAAAGCGGGATCTGATTTTGTATATGAAGGAAATATATCTCTTGCCAATGCGAGTAGCACAGCTGCGCTGGTATTCAGGGCAAATGCAGATGGAACGAAGGGATATGAAGCAGCCCTGATTCGGGAGGGAGAAGAAGTTCGGGTACAACTTCGAAAAGCGGACGGTACCGTGCTCGCCAGCTCGAATCGCAAGTTTCCAAGCCAACCGGGAGCGAGGCATCACATCGAAGTTATAGCCTCGGGCAGCTTGATTCAGGTCTATTTAGATGGGTACACGCCTGCCGCTGTTGAGGTCACAGATAAAAGCTACGCTAATGGAAATGCTGGACTTGTCGTTCAACAAGGCATCGCTTATTTTCAGGATATCTATGTGACGGAAGAGTCGGTGTACTACAAGGAGAACTATCGCCCTCAGTACCATTATTCTCCGATTCGGGGATCGGCAAGTGATCCAAACGGACTGGTTTATTACGAAGGTGAATATCATCTGTTTCATCAGGATGGAGGCACCTGGGCTCATGCAGTCAGTTCTGATCTTATTAATTGGAAGCGTTTACCTATTGCGTTGCCCTGGAATGATCAGGGCCATGTATGGTCGGGATCAGCAATTGCTGATCTGAATAATGCCTCCGGTCTGTTCACGGATTCGGGCGGAAAAGGTCTGATTGCGTACTACACTTCCTATCATCCAGATAAACCTGGTGGCAATCAGCGTATCGGTCTCGCCTATAGTACCGATCAAGGCCGGAATTGGCAATACGCCAAAGATCGTCCGATTGTTATTGAGAACCCTGGCAAGAATGGTGATGATCCGGGAAGCTGGGATTTCCGTGATCCGAAGGTCGTCCGGGATGAAGATCACAACCGTTGGGTGATGGTGGTGTCCGGCGGGGATCACATCCGGTTCTTTACTTCAACCAATCTGCTCGATTGGACCTTAACCGATAACTTCGGATATGGCGATTATGTTCGAGGTGGTGTGTGGGAGTGTCCAGATCTGATTCAACTGCCTGTAGATGGAACGGGACAACGTAAGTGGGTGCTTATGATCAGTACAGGGGCTAATCCGAAAACTCAGGGATCAGATGCGGAATATTTTGTAGGCCAGCTAACAGCTGATGGTAAATTCATGAACGATCATCCGGCTGGGCAAGTGTTGAGAACGGACTTTGGTAAGGAGTTTTACGCGTCGATGTCCTTTGCGAATATGCCAGATCAGCGGAAAGTCATGCTTGCATGGATGACGAACTGGGATTATCCGTTTGAATTCCCAACTTCCTCATGGAAAGGACAACTGACCATACCGAGAGAAGTGTCTCTTCGAACGACGGATGAAGGAGTGCGTTTGGTACAAACACCAATTACTGAACTCCAGACTCTGAGGCATAACCTGTATAGTGCACAACAAATGATCATTGGACCAAAAACAAAAAATCCGCTGGAGGGCCTAACGGCAGGGGCGTATGAGATTGAAGCTGAAGTGGAAATTCCGGCCAACAGCTCTGTAACCGAGTTTGGTTTTCAACTGCGTCAAAGAGAAGGGCAGAAGACCACTATAGGATACAGAGTAAATACGCAGAACATGTTCGTGGATCGCACCACCTCGGGGGACGTAAGCTTCTCCGACTTATTTACCAAGGTTCATGAGGCCCCGTTACAACCGGATAATCGAAAGGTGAAGTTACGTATATTCGTCGATGAATCCTCTATTGAGGTCTTTGCCAATGATGGCAAGGTTGTCTTCTCAGATGTCATTTTTCCAGATCCAGCGGGTAGGGCAATGGCTTTTTACAGCCTTGGTGGGGAAGTGAAGGTGAGCTCCATGAAGGTGTATGATTTAGATAACATCTGGAGAAAGAGCACTTCCTCCAAGTCTCAGGTTATTGCAGATATGCAAAGAAGAACGGCGAATGTTGGGCAGACACAAACGCTGTACGCCACGGTGGAAGGCAGACCCGGAAAAGGTGCCACTCAACCGTTGAAATGGAAGGTAAGCAATCCTAAAGTGGTGCAAATCATTCATTCTGATAAAACGAAAGCGACGGTTCGAGCTGTGGGTGGAGGCGAAGCAGTAGTAACGGTATCAACTGCAGACGGCAAAGCTTCTGCCCAAATACCGATAACGGTATCCAGTGGCATATTCCATACCAACTTGTCCGGCTGGAAGTCGGATAAGTCATCTGCTCAATGGCTTATTTCCAAACAAGGCATACAGGGCAACTATAGTGGAGATACACAATACATCGCACAGGAAACGGCAGGGGATTTTCAATATAATGCTGATCTGACGCTGGGTGCTCAGGGTGGAGCAGGGTCTATTGTATTCCGTGCAAGTGAGGATGGACGAAGCGGTTACTATTTAAACATTGACCCGAACCTGAAGTCCATCCGACTATTTTATAAAGTGAATGGAAAAATCGAAAATCGACAGGTGCTTGCTCAAATCCCGAGATTCATTCCTAAAGATCATACGTATCACATCCGGATTCAGGCGAACGGTCCCCGAATTCAGGTTGATGTAGATGGTGAGCGAATTCTGGATCTTCAGGATGGAACGTTTGCCGAAGGACATTTTGGACTTCATGTGTTCGGTGGGAATGCGTCTTTCCAGAATGTGAATGCCATCCATAGGAAGGAAGCAGAATTGGAGCAGGTGATGATTCATAACGCAGAACGTCCCGTTGCGGTTCAAGCTGTTCCATCTGAAGCAGGAGAAGTGATTAAGGTTGCTGACGAGGCAGGGAATGCAAGTGAAGGCTTCAAATGGGTACTTGTACCGACAGGCGATGATTCCGGGTCTTACTCCATTCGAACCTTGAGTGGAATGTCTCTTGATTGGGATGTAGGACAGAATCGTATTCAGCTCTATTCGTATCTGGGTTATGCGAATCAACGCTGGAACATTTCAAAGAATGCCGATGGGACGATGCGCATTACAAGTTCTCATAACGGGAAAGCACTTGGCGTATCCGAGGATGGGGCGGAGCTGGTAATAGATGAGTATCGTCAAGAGAACGAGTATCAAAAGTGGGTTATTAAGCCACAATAATAGAGAAAAGAGGTGCAGTTATCTCCAAGCACGCTCACGGTGAACATTTACGAATTGTTTTCGCTAGTTTTATGCCTATCGTTCGCTTTTATGTGTTATTTGCATGTTAACTATATCTTTTGGGTTGCCTAAAATCGTAGATATATGTATAATCAATCGTGTTAACACGTCGAACGTACGGTAGTAAATGATGTGGGTGAGTTCATGGAACTGCTGGACAGCAATGAGAGCAAGAAGAAGATGTGCCAGTATTATAATGAAATTTCGAAGGAACTGTTCGGCTTTGGTACCACTCTCCTGAGAGTGACCATTGATCAGAACATTGTGACCTTCTACGCGAAGCACCGACGTTCACCGCGCTCTGACGCCCTGGAAGGGGAGGCCCCCGGCTTGAAGCTGGAAGTGGACTTCCGCATGTCTGTCTTGTATAAGAAGAAATTCAGGGAGAAGTTGGAGCAGCACATGGGTTTGCCAATCGAAGCTGTATTACGGGATTACGATGCGTCCACGCAGTGGGCCATTACGAATGTGATATTGGAACAAGCATAGGGTGAATCGACAGGTTCGATGCATGCGATGCACACAATTCTAATTCATCATTCGGATTCCGAACAATTTCATATGATGGCGTCTGACTTCGGATTGATTCTGAAGCAGAAACCGATGATGTACCGGCAGCGGGTGTCGCTTTCCTTTGTTTACGAAGAAAAGTGTTCTTGTTTATACAAGAATGCTTTTCTTTTTGTTTTTTTAAGTTGAACTAGCCCTAAATAACGCGTGTACTTCGAAAATCAGAAGACCTTCCGATCGCTGTTATCCCCAGGTTCTTTCTGTTTTCTACGTGAATTGCGTTATCGGCTAGTTCATCTTAATGGTTGGGTTGTTAAAACACACATATCAGGGGGAATCAGGATCATGATGAAAAAGTGGATTAGCGGTTTGGCGGCAGTGGCAATGACATCGGTGTTACTTGCAGGATGCGGCAGCAGTACAGAGAACGCAACAGGCGGATCAGGCAGCGGAGGCAAGGCGCCAAACAAGCTGGTCATCTCCACTTGGGGTTTCTCGGAAGATTTCTTCAATGAAGAAGTATTTGGTCCATTTGAAAAAGAACATAATGTAGACATCGTGCTTGAAGTGGGTAACAACGCTGAGCGTTTGAACAAAATCCGCCAAGGTACATCCAATGTTGATGTGATCTATTTGTCCGATTACTATGCACAGCAAGGTATTGATGAAGGGTTGTTTGAGAAAATCGACCGCTCCAAAATTCCGAATGTGAACGATATTTATGATATTGCCAAAGCACCGCTTGGCGAAGATTACGGCCCGGCCTACACCGTTGGACAGCTCGGAATCGCTTATAACCCGGACCTCGTTAACAAAGAAGTCACTTCATGGGCTGATCTGTGGGACCCGGCGTTCGCAGGTAACCTGACCATTCCGAACATTACGGCAACAGCAGGCCCAATGGTATTGGATGCAGCTTCCCGTGTAGCCGGAAACGAAACATTTAATGAAGATGCAGCATTTGCGGAACTGAAAAAATTAAGCGGAAATGTTGTTAAATTCTACACGCAAACTTCCGAATTCGTGAACATGTTCTCCCAGGAAGAGATTGCTGGCGGACCGATTATGGAAATGTACTTCAAAGACCTGAAAGCCGCAGTGCCAAATGCGAAGTTTGTTACACCTAGCGAAGGTGCGTATGCCGTCATGAATACGATCAATGTCGTAAAAGGCAGCAAGAACAAAGAACTCGCCGAAGAATTCATCAACTGGCAGTTGAGCCAGGATGTACAAACCAAATCGGCCAAAGCTAAAGTGGATTCCCCGGTAAATACGAAAGTTGAATTGAATGCGGAAGAAGCGGAAGGCGTAACGTATGGTGCGGACGTCGTTGGCAAGCTGAACAAGCTGGATATGGAATTTGTGAATCAACAGGCCAAAGCATGGACAGATCGTTGGAACCGCGAGATTGCACAGTAAAACAAGTAGCCGATTGACTTAACTAAACTTTTTACACGAGAACGGAGAGGACAGAAATAACGTGAAGAAGCGAAGCGTTCGCCTTTATTCCCGGATTTTCCCTTTGAAGAAGGGAATTAAAAAAAAATCTGGGGATAACAGCGATCGGAAGGTTATTCTGTCATCGGAGTGGTAAGTGTAAATATTCTTTAATTGAACTTATATCATTTGCAGCAAGCAATCATTTAACGGCAGAGGAGTTGGGAATGTATGAGTGAAACAGGAAATCGTATCATTCTGGATGTGGATACCGGTATTGATGACGCGCTGGCGATTTTGCTGGCCGTCAAGAGTCGGAAGCTGGACATTCTCGGGATTACCACGGTCTGCGGGAACGTATCGCTCCAGCAGGCAACGGATAATACATGCAAAATTCTCGAGCTGGTGGGAGCACCCTCCATTCCGGTTATTGCCGGAGCGGCTGGGCCACTCACACGCAAGTCTCACTATGAGCACCGGGTACATGGGCAAGACGGATTGGGTGGTGCGCTGCCCGATCCTGCCGTGTCCAAGCAGGCGGATGCAGGTTTTGCCCCGGAATTTATCGTTGAACAAGCGAAGTTGTACCCAGGGGAACTAACACTGATCATGACCGCGCCGTTAACGAATTTGGCTCTGGCGTTAATGAAGTGTCCTGAACTACCTACATTATTGAAGGAAGTCATCTTCATGGGTGGCGTCGTTCGTGGGCATGGCAACGTTACACCTACTGCGGAGTACAACACGTACGCTGATCCCGAAGCTGCACGCATTGTATTGCATGCAGGTTTCGAGAAGCTTACCCAGGTGGGCTTGGATGTTACCCGCCAAACGCTATTGAATGAAGAAGCCATCGGACGATTGACTGATCCGGTATTGCGCGATTACGTGGCACAGAGCACGGAGATTTACATCAAGCGGTATGAAGAAATGAACGGCATACGCGCGTGTGCCCTGCATGATCCACTGGCCGTTGGCGTCGCGCTTGCCCCGGAACTGGTTGGACGCAAATCGTACTACGTCGATGTAGAGACGGCCAGCCGCTTGTGCGATGGTCAGATGGTATGTGACTTCCAAAACCGTTTGGGTGAACAGCCCAACACATTGGTATGCGAAACGGTAGATGCCGAAGCATTCCTTGAGTTATTTATTAACGCATTAAATTCTTAATTGCTCGACCCAATAAGATATTTATACGATTGCGGAGAGTGCAGAACCGATCTGGAGAAGCGAAGCGTTCCCCTTTATCCCCCGATTTTCTCCATTGATAAGGAATCAGAAAAATCGGGGGATAACAGGGATCGAAGGACGGTACTGCAATCGGAGTATCCGAGTATAAATCTCTAATTCTTATGTCAGGAGTACCGCGATGAAGAAATCAGTATACTGGCTATTGCTGCCGGGATTTGTGTTTTTGGCGGCATTTATGATCATTCCGATTGTCCTGACGATCGGATCGACGTTTTTTCAGGAAAACTCCTTCACGTTTGAAGGATACATGCATTTTTTCAGAGACCCTTACTTTTTGAAAATATTGCTTACGACGCTGCAGGTCAGCGTGGTCACC